>CANDMV010000001.1 GCA_947385875.1 uncultured Eubacterium sp.
ACCACTGGTTATATACTTTTGGCAGGTCACGGTAAGACTGCACGTCATTTTTATAAAAATCGCAGAATAACGTCTCAGAAGTTGGTCTGACACACAGTCTTTCCTGCAGCTCATTCTGCCCTCCATGCGTCACCCATGCCACCTCCGGCGCAAAACCTTCTACGTGGTCTTTTTCCTTATTCAGCAGGCCTTCTGGAATAAAAAGCGGCATATATACATTTTGTACTCCGGTGTCTTTAAAACGACGGTCCAGCTCATGCTGGATATTTTCCCAGAGTGCGTAACCGGCAGGTTTAATAATCATGCAGCCCTTTACAGAAGAATAGTCGATCAATTCTGCTTTCTTTACTACATCAGTATACCACTGCGCAAAATCCTCCTGCATACTGGTAATGGATTCCACTAATTTTTTGTCCTTAGCCATTTTGCTTCTCCTTTTATTCATAAAATAAATCTCATCAATGTCTTATACCGATTTATTCTATCGTCATATACTTCGAATGTCAAGGCAATAACATGGCAATGTCATGAATTTAGGTTACAGTTCAGCCTTCGGCTTCACTATAACGGAATCCGGCTCATTGAAAGTTCGCCTTTGGCGAAGAGCCGGATTCCCTCCTGGTATAATTTACACATTCTTGGCTGTTTTTGCAGGCCTTTACAGCTAAAACAATAAACACTGCGGCAGTGCTTTAAACTGCGAACCGCAAATCATAGATCTTTAATATCTCTGATCAGATACAGCTGTCATGCATGGATGATTTCATGTGGTATCTCAGTTACTTTTCACTCCCACGCTGACAGACCCATCTCATACAATTCATAGATCAAAAATGCAGAAGCCGGCCCCAGCAGAACACCTGCCGCACCATATACATGAATTCCAATATAAATACTCATTAGGACTACAATCGGCGGATACCCAAGACGTGCTCCAATCAGCCTCGGTTCCAGAAGCTGCCGCACAAAGCTGCACACTACATACAGCAGACCATATACTGCCGCTAACACATAACGTCCGTTAATTATGTCAATGATCATCCAAGGTACAAAGATTGTGCCTGTACCAATAAACGGCAGCGCATCACAGATCCCGATTCCCATACCTGCCAGCAGCGCATAAGGATTTCCTGTCAAAAATAATCCTGCGACACAGATCAGACTGATAATCAGCAAAATAATTATCTGAGCCTTTAGATAAGTCCCTCCTGCCTCTTTCGCATGATGCTTAATCTGAACAGCCAGCCTGCCGATTTCAGATTTATGCACAGCACCAGACAGCTTTTCATAATCTGTCAGTATCAAAAGTCCAGAAATCACGGACACAAGCGCCACTCCCATGATAGAAAATACCACTTTTGCATAGGATACTGAATTTTTCAGCAGATACGGCAGGGTACTGGACTGAAATCCCGATTTTACTTTATTCTGCATCTTTAAAAACAGCTGTTCTGCTTCTCCAATCTGTACCCCTAGCCCCCGCTCAATCCGCCCGCAGCAGTCACACCAAAGATCTCGTATACTGCTCTCTATCGAATCCGCGTTCTGAGCCAATGCTGCCAGCTGCATACATACAGCCCGCCCGGCATAAAAGCATACGGCTCCGACTGCTGCCAGAACAAACGAAACGACAAGCATAGATACCGCTCCCCGTCCCTTTCCCGTTTTTTCCACCACTTTATCTACAATTGGATTTAGCAGCATTGCCAAAAAGGCTCCTAATAAAAAAGGAATTACGACTGGCAGAACGTATCTCATGATAAGATAAACTGCTAACGTAACTCCAATTAATAAAATTGTCTTTTTTACGTTGTCTTTTTCATACCATCTCATACTAGAAGTATGCGTGGATGAAATCAAATATATGTAATCATACCGTCCACTTATCCTGCCACTTTTTAACATAAATGACAAAAACTTGACGCTTTTCCTCTTACATCATTTTTGTACAAGACTTTATTTCTCTAAACTGAGCTTCAAACTTTCGAAATACAGGCTGCGAAGGGACAATGCGAAAATTCATCTTTTTATTTTTCAACGGATGCACAAATTCCAATTCGTATGCGCATAATCCTAAACCGCCTGCAAAATCATCTATTTTCCTTCCATATTTACGATCTCCTGCTAACGGTGCCCCGATCTGCGCCATCTGCACACGAATCTGATGATGCCTTCCTGTCAGCAGCTGTATTCTCACCAGATTCTGCACCGGATCTTTGTTCCGGTCCGTTGCCAACACTTGGTAAGACAATTCTGCTTTCTTCGCCTGTGCTGCCGTCTCAGACACTACATACGATGTATTGCTCCGTCCATCCTTTTTTAGATAATGCTGCAATTTTGATTCTGTCGAAGACATAGCGCCTTCCGTAACTGCCAGATATCCCTTCAAAAAACTGTCCCGCGCCAGCTGTCTGCTCAATACAGCTGTGCTCTGCTGATGCTTTCCAAAGACTAAAATACCTTCTACCGGCTGATCCAAACGATGAACAAGCCCGATATATATTTCTTCCCCCTTGTTATGTCGATAATTACGAAGCAGGCTGACCATATCCTGCTGTCCGGCTTTTTTTGTCTCGGAAGCTACCCCTGCCGGTTTCACACATACCAAAATATCTGCGTCTTCATATAAAATATTTACACACTTATCCGCTGATTTATTCGGTAATATACTTAAGTCACTCACCATCTGCTCTCCTGCTATATTAACCGCTAGTTTCCCCAGATTCATTCTCACTATGAACCAGACCCATCCTCATATAAAACGAAATCTTACTTATATCGCAATTCATTCTCATTTCGAACCAACACCTAACACACCATCCACAGCAGTATTCTCCCTGTCTGACAATTCATTCTCATTTCGAATCAACACTCATCGCACCATATATAAGACGCGACCAGCTCTACGTATCAAATCACATTTTGAACCGATACCCAACACCCCATATTGTTTCAATATACTGCGGCTTTGCCGTATTGATCTCTATCTTTTCACGTATTTTCTTTATATGCACAGTCACGGTCGCAATGTCTCCCACAGACTCCATATCCCAGATTTCCTTAAACAGCTCTTCCTTCGTAAATACACGGTTCGGATTCTGTGCAAGAAATACCAGCAGATCAAATTCTTTTGTCGTAAACTGCTTTTCCTCTTCATTGACCCATACACGTCGTGCAGTCTTATCAATTCGGATACCACGAATTTCTACGATGTCATTTTGTGGAATCCCGCTGCCGATCAGCCGCTCATACCGTGCCAGATGTGCCTTTACCCTTGCCACCAGCTCGCTTGGCGAAAACGGCTTTGTGACATAATCATCCGCTCCCAGTCCGAGTCCCCGTATTTTATCTATATCATCTTTCTTGGCGGACACCATTAGAATCGGCAGATTCTTATGCTCTCGAATCTGCTTACAGACTTCAAAGCCATCCATTCCCGGCAGCATCAGGTCTAAAATTACCATGTTATAATCTTCTTCCAATACCTTTTTCAGCCCTTCTTCGCCGTTGGTCTCTATCTCCACCTTGAAATCACTTAGCTCCAGATAATCCTTTTCCAATTCTGCAATCGCCATTTCATCTTCTATAATCAATATTTTACTCATTTGGAACCTCCTGATATTTTCGAATCACAAAATACATCACCGTGCCGGTAGACTCCTTGCTAGTCGCCCAGATCTTGCCCCCATGATCTTGTATGATTTTCTTAACTATCGACAGACCGATACCGCTTCCTCCGGTCGCAGAATTTCTGGACGCATCCGCCCGATAGAACCGGTCAAATACAAACGGCAGATCTTTCTGTGCAATGCCTTTCCCATTATCTTCAATCTCTACCTGAATAAAGTCTCCTACATCTTTTATGCGGATGTTAATCAAACCATGCTCTTTATCCATATATTTGACAGAATTACTGATAATATTATCAATCACACGCTTTAGCTGCTCCGGGTCTGCTATAATTACGACATCATCACCTGCATAGTCAAAATATGACAGCCCGATATGCTCCGCCTCCAACTCCAGTCCTATTTCTTCCACACAATCACTAAAATAATCCGCTACATTTATTTTGTTAAAATTATATGGAATACGGTTTGTATCAATTTTAGAATACAGCGTCAGCTCATTAATCAGCCGATCCATGTCAATGGCCTTGTTGTAAATCGTACGGATGTATTTATCCATCTTTTCCGGCGTATCCGCTACACCATCCAGAATTCCTTCCACATATCCTTTGATCGCAGTAATCGGCGTCTTAAGATCATGGGAAATATTGCTGATTAAAATACGATTCTCTTTCTCTGCCTCGACCTTTTCCTCTGCGGACTCCTTCAGACGCTTTCGCATGTCTTCAAAATTCTGGCACAGCCTGCCCATCTCATCATTGCTTTCAGCTTCTACCGTAAAGTCCAGATTGCCTTCCTTGATATTCTGCGCTGCTTCACCCAGCTTACGAATCGGCGTTACAATACCTCGATAGATCCAGACTGTAATCGTAAGTCCTGTAACAATCAGTATCATGACAATGCAAAGCACCATATCCTCAACCAGGGCTTTCATTTGCGAGACATCAATCTGATATGCTAACGTCCCGATATCAATCCCATCAGGCTGAGCAACAGCTTTCATCTGAATCAGCCTGATCACAAAAAAAGCAAGCACAGCTAATATAATCGGTACAAATACGATCAAAAAAAAGGAGATCACTAATTTCGTGCTCAGCTTCATACACATGGCTCCCATCACAAAAATTTAAAATTCTGTTACATTAAACAGCTGCTGCGGCGTATACACACCACAGCAGCTGTTGCTTTGGCGTAAGCATTTAATTGCTTACTATATTATATCATGCGTCTAGTAATTTCACATAAAAAATAACGTAAAAATTCTAAATTTTTTCTAAACCAAGGTTACTATTCATGATAAAATCTTACAGATATTTTTTCAGTACATCCACCTTATCCAAAGCTTCCCAAGGCAGATTCAGGTCATTTCTTCCAAAATGTCCGTAAGCAGCCGTCTGGCGGTAAATCGGCCTTCTTAAATCAAGCATCTTAATGATTCCTGCAGGACGAAGATCAAAATTCTCACGAACAATCTCAACCAGCCTCTCATTGGACAGTCTGCCGGTTCCAAATGTATCTACCATTACCGATGTCGGCTGCGCCACACCGATTGCATAAGACAGCTGGATCTCGCACTTATCCGCAAGCCCTGCAGCTACAATATTTTTAGCTACATAACGTGCTGCATAAGCTGCTGAACGGTCTACCTTTGTACAATCCTTTCCGGAAAATGCGCCGCCGCCATGTCTTGCATATCCGCCATATGTATCCACTATAATCTTGCGCCCGGTCAGTCCCGCATCGCCCTGAGGTCCGCCAATTACAAATCTGCCTGTTGGATTAATGAAAAACTTCGTATCCGGGTCAATCATTTCTTTTGGAATCACCTCGTCAAACACATGCTTTTGAATATCTGCATGAATCTGCTCCTGCTCCACATCCTCATCATGCTGCGTAGACAATACAACAGCTTCCAGACGCTTCGGCTTTCCAGCTTCATCATATTCTACAGATACCTGTGTCTTTCCATCTGGACGCAGATATGGCAGGATACCGTCTTTGCGCACCCTGGTAAGCTGTAATGCCAGCTTATGCGCCAGCGAAATCGGATACGGCATATAACTCTCCGTCTCATTTGTTGCATATCCAAACATCATGCCCTGGTCGCCCGCGCCGATTGCTTCCAGCTCTTCATCTGTCATCTTATTTTCTTTTGCTTCAAGCGCCTTGTCCACGCCCATTGCAATATCCGCCGACTGCCTGTCCAGCGCGGAAAAAACAGCGCATGTATTGCAGTCAAAACCAGTCTTTGCATCATTATATCCAATTTCATTTACGGTCTTTCTTACGATTGCAGGAATATCCAGCTGCGCTTTTGTCGTAATCTCACCAGTTACGAGTATAAATCCTGTACAGCTCGCTGTCTCGCAGGCCACACGGCTCATTGGGTCTTGTTCCATACATGCGTCCAGCACCGCGTCGGATATTGCATCACATAATTTGTCTGGATGTCCTTCTGTTACAGATTCTGAGGTAAATAATAGCTTTTCCATACTTTTTCCTTTCGTCGATTGATTAATTTGTTGTTGTGTCATTTTCAGCATTTTCGTGCATAAAAAAACAGGTTCGCAAAAGCGGACCTGACACTACAGTTAAATAATCAAATCCTCTTATTGTTCGATTACTCGCTCAGGTTGGCACCTTCCACGCAATGCAGGGGTTGCCGTGACTTCACAGATCCTTTGTATCTCCATCACTCTGAATAAGAGAAAAATCGTATGCAATTTTCGAATTTTCAAATCTAACTTCTGACATAGAATACTATATTTTCTTCTAAAAGTCAATGTTAAATCATACAAAACTTTTATTTTAATGTGCTACATAATGGAAAACCGGACGCCGGGTGAGGGAAGTTGTGCCGTCTTCCTGTGACTTTTACAGAATAATAAGAAACTCTAAGCATTCTGCATTTACACTGTGGTACCGTACGGTCGCGTCGCCTAGTCCGCCCTGGCGAAACGCCAGAAGCTAAAGGCACCGCTGCGGCTTCGCCGCCTGTTTTTCGAGCAGAATACTAAGAGTTTCTAAATATTCTTCCAACGTCACAGAAAGACGGCACAACTCCCCTCACCCAGCTGTTATTGATAAGCCTTACTAATGAAAACACTAACTATACTAACAAAACTTTTAGCTGTGAAACGCTGTCCAGAAATCATTAAATGGATACAACTTCAGACAAAATATTCATGCAGCAACTGTCTGCAGTAGAAGTATCAGACTATGAATCTTAGTCAGCTAGCGGCTCACAGCTAAAAATTCTGCCGATGTATTATCGTTTTCATTGAAAGGCTTATCAAAAACAGCCGGGTGAGGGGAGCTGGACCGTCTTCCGGCGACGTTGGAAGAATGCTTAGAAGCCCTTAGTATTCTGTTCGATACACAGGCGGCGAAGCCGAAGCGGCACCTTTAGCTTCCGGCCTTAGGCCGGGGGGCGAACTAGGTGCCGCGACCGTCCGGTGTCACAGCGTGGATACAGAATGCTTAGGGATTCTTAGCATTCTGGAAAAGTCGCCGGAAGACGGTCCAGCTCCCCTCACCCGGCGTCCGGTTATCCATTCACATAAACAACAGCATCTAGCTAACTTTTAGCTTAAATTTTTGAATCTCTTTCTCGGAGCAGACCTTCTCGATCTGCGCCCCCAGTTCGCTTAGTTTCTTTTCAAAATCTTCATAGCCCCGTTCGATATATTGTATATTATCCACCACAGTAACGCCTTCCGCAGACAGCCCTGCAATCACAAGTGCTGCGCCTGCTCTTAAATCCGGCGCGCTGACTCTTGCCCCCATATAGCTGGATACGCCGTTGATAATCGCGATACTGCTTTCTACTTTTATGTTCGCTCCCATTCTGGTCAGTTCATCTACATAGCGGAAACGATTTTCAAAAATGCTCTCTGTCACAGTACTCGTACCCTGGGCGATTCCTAAAAGTACAGACATCTGCGGCTGCATATCAGTCGGAAATCCCGGATATGCAAGAGTCGTCACCTGTGTATGGCGCATCGGCTTCGAACATACGACTCTGACTGCGTCGTCAAATTCTTCTACTTCACAACCGACTTCAATGAGTTTTGCTGATGTAGCTTCCAGATGTTTTGGTATTACGTTTTTTACAGTTACATCCCCTTTTGTAGCCGCAGCTGCAAACATAAATGTTCCTGCTTCAATCTGATCCGGTATAATAGAATACTCCGTCGCATGGAGCTTTTCTACGCCTACGATACGGATTACGTCTGTTCCCGCGCCGCGGATATTTGCTCCCATGCTGTTTAAAAAGTTCGCCACATCCACGACATGCGGTTCTTTCGCAGCATTTTCTATAATTGTCTTGCCTGCTGCCCTGGACGCTGCCATCATAATATTAATTGTTGCGCCCACAGACACTTTATCGAGATAGATATGCGTACCTGTCAGCTGCTTTGCATCCGCAACAATCAATCCATGCTGAATGGATACATCCGCACCCAATGCACGAAATCCCTTCAGATGCAGGTCAATCGGTCTGCTGCCAATATCACAGCCTCCCGGCAGCGCCACTTCTGCATGATTGTACTTTCCAAGCAATGCCCCTAACAGATAGTAAGATGCACGTATTTTTTTAATATATTCGTATTCCACGCACAGCTCGCTGATTAATGAGCCGTTGATCTTTACGGTGTGTTCATCTACGCGGTCTATTTTTGCGCCAATTTCCGCCATCGCATCCAAAAGCACATTTATATCACGTACATTTGGAAGATTATCAATCGTAACTGTCTCATTTGTCATAATAGCTGCTGCCAGAATCGCCAGCGCTGCGTTTTTTGCGCCTCCGATTTCCACTTCTCCAACCAACGGAATCCCGCCCTTAATCACATAATACTGTTCCATCTCACACCTCAATCTGTCATGCTCTATCTCTTAACTATCATTTATTATGCCTTGATCTGAACCTTGCTTCTATTACAATATGACATTCTTTTATATCTTACAAAGCCTGAACCATAATACAAAATATTATATACCATATACCATTTTCGTATCCTCACCAACACGTAATTATAATCGCGAATTTTCTTTTTTGTCAAGTCTTCTATAAATAATTATAACATTACAATATGCATATTGAAATATCTGCGAGACAATTTAATAAATATCTTTCTAAAATATTTTATTCCAAAATCTGCATAATGTTACTAATTTTGAATATATATATTTATCTTGCAAACTGGCTATTATAAAGTGTCGCATAAAATCCATCTTTTTTCAAGAGTTCTTTATGAGATCCCTGTTCAATAATTTTTCCTTCCTTCATAACAAGAATCACATCAGCACTTTCAATCGTAGATAGACGATGCGCTACGATAAAACTGGTCCTTCCCTGCATCAAAGTGGCAAATGCATTTTGTATTTTCATCTCTGTACGTGTGTCTATTGAAGAAGTCGCTTCATCCAATATAAGCATTGGCGGCAGACAGAGCATTACCCGCGCAATACATAATAACTGCTTCTGGCCCTGTGACAGATTTCCGCCGTCTTCCGTAATGTATGTCTCATACCCATCAGAAAGACGCTTGATAAAACTGTGGGCATGAGCGGCTTTTGCTGCGCGAATCATTTCTTCATCTGATGCCTCCGGTTTTCCCATACAGATATTTTCCCGAATTGTACCGCTGCGCAGCCATGTCTCCTGAAGCACCATTCCATAAGACCCCCGCAGGCTTTTACGGGTAATCATTTTTGCATCCGTACCACTGACTTTTATCACACCTGCATCCGGATCATAAAAACGCATCAAAAGGTTAATCATCGTCGTCTTGCCGCAGCCCGTCGGCCCTACGATAGCAATTCGCTGACTAGGAAGTACACGCAAATTAAAATCTTCAATTAATTTTTTATCAGGCACATAAGAAAAGCTCACATGCTCTAAATCAACACTCCCATGTGCCTGTTCCAACACTCTTGCAGCCGGGCTGTCCGGGATCTGGGGTTCTTCTTCAATCAGTTCAAAAATTCTCGACGCACATGCCAGTGCATTCTGTAATTCCGTGATAACGCCGGATATTTCATTAAACGGCTTTGTATACTGATTCGCATAGCTCAAAAAGCATGATAACTGCCCGACACTCAGATTTCCATTAATAACTGATAACGCGCCAAACACCGCCACTCCGGTATATACCAGACTGTTTACAAAACGAGTTGCAGGATTCGTAATAGACGAGAAAAATATTGCGCTAAGCGAATGCTTTTCCAATTCTGCATTAATCGCATCAAACTGCTCCAGCACTTTCTTTTCTCTGCCAAAAGCCTGAACTACTTTCTGATTGCCGATCATTTCATCAATCAGCGCCGTCTGCTGCCCCCTGCTCTGAGACTGATGCTGAAACATCTGGTATGTGCTTTTCGCAATAAAAGCTGCCATCAAAAGAGATACCGGAGTAACCACTACAACTACAACTGTTATTTTAAAATTGACCGATACCATAAAACAAAGCGTACCCACGATTGTGAGCAGTCCTGTAAAAAGCTGGGTAAATCCCATTAAAAGTCCATCCGCAAACTGATCTACATCCGCGATTACTCTGCTGACAATCTCACCGGTAGAATGCACATCCAGATATTTTAACGGCAGTATTTCAATTTTTTGAAATGCTTCTTCCCGAATATCGCGTATGACCTGATAAGTAATCCGGTTATTAATTACATTCATCAGCCACTGGGCAAGCGCAGTAACCGCAATTAAAATACCTGCCTTTTTGATGATTTCCAAGATCCCGTCAAAATTCACCAGCCCCTTTTCTATTATCAGATCTACCGCGTCTCCGGTTAAAATCGGAAAATACAATGTGGCAAATACTGTAACCGCAGCAGAAAGCAGAGACAGCAGCACTAAAACCCAGTACTGCCGGATATAATCCAGCACTTTTCGAATTGTCTGTAATTGTTTACTTTTGGTTTCCATTTTCATAGTGCACTGCCCCCTTTCTTAATTTTGCTGTCTTCCGACCGAAACTGAGATGCATAGATTTCCTGATATACACTACATGTTTTCAGCAGCTCTTCATGGGTTCCGCATCCTTCCACTCTGCCGTCATCCAGCACCAATATACAATCCGCCGACTGTACAGATGATGTTCTCTGAGATACAATAAATATCGTAGGATTATAATCAAGCTCCCGCAGTGACTTTCTAAGCTTTGCATCTGTAGCAAAGTCTAAGGCACTGGCACTGTCATCCAGAATCAATATTTCAGGCCTTCGTACTAATGCCCTGGCAATCGTAAGACGCTGACGCTGTCCTCCAGACAGATTTTTTCCTCCCTGCTCAATCGGCTCATCAAGACCAAGCTCCTTTGCTTCAATCACATCTGCCGCCTGCGCTGCCTTTATTGCATCGCTAAGCTGCTCGTCTGTCGCATTTTCATTGCCCCATTTTAAATTCTCACGGATAGTTCCCTTAAACAAAATTGCTTTCTGCATAACCACACCGATCTTCTGACGAAGCTTCAATACATCATACGAACGGACATCTACGCTGTCCACCTTCACGCAGCCTTCTGATACATCATAAAATCTAGGTATAAGATTCACTACAGTACTTTTCCCTGATCCTGTGCCTCCGATAATGCCAATCGTCTCGCCTTTTTGCACCTGAAGATTAATATCTGTTACGGCATGTTCGCCAGATCCCTGATAAGACATGCTGACATTTTTAAACTCTACACAAATATTGTTTTTTCCTGATTTTACTTTTCCGGAATGTCCTGCTAACGGCCTTTCTTTTACTTCCTGCACACTTGCATTCAACAATGCTGCCTCTGTATCCTGCACACTTGCATCCAACAATGCTGCCTCTGTATCCTGCACACTTGCATCCAACAATGCTGCCTCTATATCCTGCACGCTTATATCCGGCAGTCCTTCCTCCACATCCAATATGTCAGCTACACGCTTTCCGCAGGCAATCGCTTTCGTTACGCTGACAATCAGATTTGCCAGCTTAATCAGCTCAATTAAAATCTGTGACATATAATTCACAAGAGCTACCACTTCACCCTGTGTAATAAATCCCGTATCTACCCGCACAGCACCTGTCCAGATCAGCACCAGCGTAGCAACATTAATAATCACATACGTAACTGGATTTGTCAATGCCGATATTCTTCCTACATACTGCTGATGTTCATTCAGTATTTGATTTTTATGATTAAATTTTTGAATTTCTTCCTCTTCTTTATGAAATGCGCGTATGACCCGGACTCCGGTAAGATTCTCACGAACCAGCGTCAATACTTCATCCAGCCCATTTTGTACTTTCTTATATAATGGAATGCTGACTCTCATCACCCCAAATACTACCAAGGATAATAATGGTATCGTTACAACAAAAATAAAAGCTGCTTTCACATCAACTGTAAAAGCCATCACCATTGCTCCAAATACTATAAACGGCGACCGCAGAAACAGACGCAGAAACAAATTAATTCCTGCCTGCACCTGATTAATATCACTTGTCATTCGTGTAATCAGAGTTGATGTGCCAATCTGGTCAATTTTAGAAAATGAAAGCTTCTGAATATGGTCAAACACTGCATGGCGCAGCTTAGTAGCCATGCCGACTGCCGCTTTGGCAGCAAAAAATTGAGCCGTGATGGAGCAAACTAATCCAATTATGCCAAGTCCAACCATCACCAGACACATTCGGATGACATAATTCTTATCACCTCCTGCAATCCCCACATCAATAATTGCAGCCATTACGAGCGGAACGATCAGCTCGAATGTCGCCTCCAGCATTTTAAAAAGAGGTGCAAGAACACTTTCTTTTTTATAATCTTTAAGAAAAAATAATATTTTTTTCATATATTTATCCTCGATTTAATATTATAGCTTCATATTCACAAAGAAAGACAGTACTGTAACCACAGTATCTGTCTTACCTTCTATTTTTATTCTATTTTATCACGAGCAGATGCATTTCTCATCCATAGTCAGCATATATTTATACAGCCAGATTAAAGTCCATTACTTTTCACGCCCTGACCAAAAAAACGTCTATACTGTAAAAGTAATAACATCCGGCTCATTTCTAGATGTTTATCTAAAATCCCATCGCGACGCCATTTCATTCAGGGATCCGTATGCGCTCACGACTTTTAATGCTGGCGGTGCGTTCATAGCGCACGTAGGTTTACTATCCACACATTTTACGTACCTTAATCTGCTCAATCATCCGCAGAAGTGCCATCCGCTGCCCCATCATCTGCTGCTGTGCTGCTATTCTCATTGTCCGTGGAATTTTCATCTGCTGTACCGCCATCTGTTTCACCATCTGCTGCTGTACTGCCGTCTGTTCCATCTGCTGCTGTGCTGTCATCTGTTCCATCATCTGCTGCTGTGCTGCCGTCTGTTCCATCTGCTGCTGTGCTGTCATCTGTTCCATCATCTGCCGCTGTGCTGCCATCTGTTCCTGTCGCACTATCTGCTGTCGTATTATCATCAGTTGTCGTTTCAGCAGCCTTGATCGTGTACAGCTCGTCAAAATTCACCTTTTTCCATTCACTTTCATTTATTTCCCATTTACACGCATCCTTATAACCTTTCAACACCTCATCATACTTATCTGTGCGTCTTTTAGAAAGAATGGATTCTTTCTTTGTCTCAGCTGCATCTTCATCATCCGTGTCATCCATACGGATCACATAGAATGCATCATCCGCTTCTATGACAGAATCAGCGACTTTCTTATCTTTCAGCTGATCCGCTGCTTTTAGCACAGCAACATCCAGACTCGTAGTATTATCATCCTCTTTTAAGTCACCAGATCCAAATGAGCATGTCATAACTGTATAACTGCCTTTATTAACGGCTGCATCCATATCCTTTTGCGCATCTGCCAGAAACTCTTCTGCTTCTTTTTTCGGATCAACTGCCGACTCATCATCCGCTGTCGCATCATCCGCTTCTGTATTCTCCGTATCCGTATCTGAATCTGTTTCTTGTGGTTTTTCGAATTTTACATAACTAAATGTTTTCTGCGCACATTCTTCATCTGATACCTTCGTATCAATCTGTTCTATGATTGCCTCATGCATCTTAGACTGAATTTTATAAAGACGGAGCATTTCTTCTACAGTCTCCTGTGTAGCGCCCATAGCACTCAATGCATCGTCTGTATTATCGGCAATGAATTTAGATGCTGCTTCCGTTATCTCCGCCTTTTCTTCATCTGTCAGCTCTACATCATAATCCGAAGTATGCGCATCCAACAGATAATATTCCTGTAGACTTTCCATAAGATCTTCTTTAACTGAATCCGTCATCGTTGTCCCGTCGCCGGAATCCGTAGACCACATATTTTCTCCATAATAAGACAGAAAATAAGCGTCCATCTGCACTGCCTGATATTGTGCCATAAAATTCGCAACGCCCATAGAAATCTCTTTGCTGTCTAACGTCGCTGCCACCGCGTTTGTATCAATAGAGCTTCCGCATCCTGCAGCAAAGGACGACAACATTACAGCTGTCAGCAATACTGCTGCCATTTTCTTTAACTTCATAAGTGAAATGCCTCCTGAAATATTCTTTAAACTTCTTATATCCATGAACAAATGTGCCTAATACTTAATCAGTGTACATGCACTGGTCTATTATAGAGCAAATATACGTGATCTGCAAGTCGTTTCATTATTTTTTCACAAAAGTGATTTAGATAGTTACTTTTCTCACCCTGACCAGAAACCGCCGACTGGATACAGTCTTTTAATTGTGAAACGCCGGCCGAAAATCGCTGACTTGATATAGCCGTTACAGATAGAATATTCATGGAATGTATCCATCGCTTACGTAGACTTAGGCGCAAAGTCTCTGTCCCGCGTCTTAGTCGGAGTTAGCGATTAGTTCACCGCAATGTTGCTCCAGTCCGCGCAGAGAATGAGCCGCCAGACAAATCCGTCCAACCAGACGCAGAATCATCAGGGAGGTCGCTAAGTTAATGACATTGGGTGTGAAAAGTAACGTTAGATACTTAGACAAATCTGGCTCATCATTTCCACCATCTGGGTCAGAAGCGCCAAAATATCTATTTTTTTTGCATCTCGGCTGTTTTTTACCAGATTATATGCAAATACTGGATTTTTCCCCGCCGCTGTAAATGTCATCCTGCCTTCATAATTTTTCACCAGATCAGGGATTTTTGCTGTATTAATGTCAGCATGTTCATGCATAAGCAGTTTTATAACCGCACCCTTTTGATTAACCTCCTTAATGTAGACGCGATGTGCCTTTGCCTTTAACTGTGCAATTTTCAACAGGTTAATAACAGATTTTGGCGGATCACCGAAACGATCCAGCAGCTCTTCCATCATCTCCTCTGCTTCCTCCTGCGTTTCTATACTTGCCACACGCTTATAAATATCCAGCTTTTGATATTCATTTGGAATATATGACGGAGGAATATAAGCATCAAGGTCTATATCAATAGAAGTCTCAAAATCCTCTTTCAGCGACACACCTTTTGCCTGCTTGACTGCATCATTAAGCATTTTACAATACAAATCATAGCCGACGGCTTCCATATGCCCGCTCTGCTGGGCTCCGAGCAGATTTCCCGCGCCCCGAATTTCCAGGTCACGCATGGCAATCTTAAATCCGCTTCCCAGATCTGTAAATTCTTTAATAGCTGCCAGACGCTTTTCTGCTATTTCTTTCAGCATCTTATCCCGTCGATACATCAAAAAAGCATATGCCGTTCGATTAGAACGTCCTACACGCCCCCTCAGCTGATACAGCTGTGACAGCCCCATGTTGTCCGCATCTTGTATAATCATCGTATTTACATTCGAAATATCTAATCCTGTTTCAATAATTGTCGTAGATACGAGCACATCGATTTCTCCATTGATAAATTGATACATGATATTTTCCAGCTCCCGCTCTTTCATCTGGCCATGAGCGATCGCTGTCACAGCATCGGGCACAATACTCTGCACCTTTGCCGCTACATCTTCAATCTGATTGACCCTGTTAAATACATAATAGACTTGTCCTCCTCTGGCAAGCTCGCGTACAATAGCCTCCCGCACCATCTCTTCATTATATTCCATAACATAAGTCTGTATCGGCACACGGTCTACCGGAGGTTCTTCCAAGACACTCATATCTCGGATTCCAATCAGGCTCATATGGAGCGTTCTTGGAATTGGAGTTGCTGTCAGAGTCAGCACGTCCACATTCGTCTTTAGCTTTTTAATCTTTTCCTTATGTGTAACGCCAAAACGCTGCTCTTCATCTACAATTAAAAGTCCTAAGTCTTTATACTGTACATCCTTGGAAAGCACACGGTGTGTACCGACAATAATATCTACCATTCCCTTTTTCAGTTCCTGAATCGTCTTCTTCTGCTCCGCCGGCGTCCGAAAACGACACAGCAGACCGACTGTTACTGGAAAATCCTGCATCCGCTGTACGAAATTATTATAAACCTGCTGCGCCAATATCGTCGTCGGTGCCAGATATACTACCTGCTTGCTCTCCTGAACTGCTTTAAACGCTGCGCGGATCGCAATCTCAGTCTTGCCGTATCCTACGTCTCCGCAGATTAAGCGGTCCATAATCTTTGGACTTTCCATATCATGCTTTGTAGCTTCGATTGCCATTGTCTGATCCTCCGTCTCTTCAAACGGAAACATTTCTTCAAATTCTCTCTGCCAGACAGTATCCGGCCCATATACATATCCCTTTTGATTTTCCCTCGCCGCATACAGCTGCACCAGCTCTCCTGCAATTTCTTTCACCGCTGTGCGGACTTTTGTCTTTGTCTTCTTCCACTCCAGACTGCCCAGTGTGTTCAGCTTTGGCTTTCTCGCATCAGAGCCTGCGTACTTTTGAATCAGATCCAGCTGCGTCGCTAGTATATACAGAGTACCTCCCTTATCATATTCAATCTTGATATAATCTTTTGTCGTTCCCTCTACTTCTATTTTTTCTATTCCGCGGTAAATCCCAAGTCCGTGATTCTCATGCACGACATAGTCGCCGACACTTAAATCAGCAAAGCTGGCGATCTTTTCTCCTGTTTTATTTTTATGTCTGCGTTTTTTCTTCTTTTTCTCAGTACCAAATATATCGCTTTCTGATATGACTACAAACTTTAACATCGGATATTCATAGCCGCGCTTTACTTTTCCATACAGCGTCATGACTTCACCCGGTTTTACGATATGATCATAATCCTCCGTGTAAAACGCATTCAGCCCTTCATCCGTCAAATCCTGTGCCAGACGACCTGCTCTTGTCCTAGAACCAGATAATAAAATCACCTTATAATTTTTATTCTTATATTGCTGTAAATCCTTAACCAACAGCTCGAAGCTGTTATTATATGGATTAACCGTCCTTGTCTGTATCGGATAGACGTGGCTGAATGCCAGCTGGGGCACTTTTAATTCCAGCGTGGCAAGCGCGATCGTATGCATCCTCTCTACTCTTGCAAAGATTTCCTTTGCCCGAAAAAGCGCATCCATCTGCCCCGGCAGAATATATCCCTTCTCCAGACGCTGCTGCATACTTTCTACAAACTCCTGCTCCACTGCCGAGCTCTGCTCTGCAATACGTACCGGTTCATCCAGCGCAATCATCGTATGCTCCAGATCAAAATAATCCAGCAAGGAAACTGTCCGCCCTGCAAAATATGTTAGGTAGGCATCCAGATTGGCACTGCTCTTCATCTCACGCAGCTCTTCCACAAACGCATCTACAGCATTCTTCAAGCGAGCTGCCTCCTGCGTCCTCATATCCTTCCGCAGCTTCAGCGTTACCGCCTGCTCTTCTTCTTTCAGACACCGGATTCCTTCCTCAATCCCAGCCTCATCTAATAAAAACTCCGTTGCCGGATAGATCTGAATTTCCTCCAGATTTTCAATCGACCTCTGACTGGAGGCCTCGTAGCTGCGTATGGAATCGATCTCATCCCCCCACAGCTCAATACGGTACGGATTGTCCTCTGTCAGCACAAAAACATCTAAAATCCCCCCGCGTACCGCAAACTGTCCCGGCGCTTCTGCCTGATAATTCCGCTCATACCCCATCACCGCCAGCTCTTTAAGCATTTCATTCAAATCTAAAGCACTGCCGATTTTCAGCTTTTTTACCATGGACAAAAAGCCGGCTGGCTCTGCCATCCGGTTCATTAATGCATCAAAAGTTGTGACAACGGTACAAGGCTTGTTTCCTGCCAGCAGCTTTAAGACCTCTATCCGTTCTTTTTCAAGTTCATTTCCACGTATATCAGACTGATAGAATAAAATATCTTTTGCCGGAAAATACCGGACATTTTTATCAAAAAAACGATACTCCTCACAAAATTCCCTCGCCCGCTGCTCTGTAAATGTAACAATCAGCCGACTAAAATCTGCGCCGCTGAGACAATGAATTGCATGAAGTTTTTGTGAATCTATACAGCCGGTAAGCTCTAAAACACCAGAAGGCATCTTAGAATGAAGTCTGTCATGAATCTCCTTAAACTCCGTCAGATTCTCAAACGGCTCCTTAAATGCTTTCATAACTGTTACTCCTATTCAAGATTTATATTTGATATTAAATCTATATTTTCTTTTTATTGTATAAATTCATAGCCTGCGCCGCATCATCAGACAAAATCAGCTCTGCCGCTGCCACCGCATCCGTTATCGCACTGTCTACTTTTTTTCGCTCCTCGTCTGTAAAACGGCTCAATACATAATCGGCCAAATCCCATTTCTCCGGTTTTTGCCCGATACCAATTTTAATCCGGGCAAATTCCTGCGTATTGGCATGTGCAATAATATTTTTCATACCGTTATGCCCACCTGCACTGCCTTTTAAACGGATCCTGATATTTCCCGGCTCTAAGCTGATGTCATCATAAATAACTAAAAGCTGTGAAGCCGGATCTAATTTATAAAAATTCAGCAGCATACCAACAGCTTCCCCGCTGTTATTCATATACGTCTGGGGTTTTACCAGCAATACTTTCTGACTGCCAATCATTCCGCGGCCGCACATCGACTTTCCTTTTATTTCATTCACAGTTATATTATACTTTTCCGCTATGGCATCAATGGTATCAAAACCTATGTTGTGCCTTGTTTTCTCATATTTTCTGGTCGGATTGCCCAGACCTGCGATCATATACATGATTTGTGTATCTTCCTCATTTTCTTTCCTATCTTTTTTTGTACCGCCTGCCAATATTTTACTTCTGTTCCAAGGCAGCCGCAGCCAATCAAACATCTCTATTATATCCCCTTTTATTATTTCTTACAACGCAATTCTTAGGTTACTGCGTATTCCCAGCAACAGTTCATCCCAGTACTTTTGCATTAACTACAATCTATCAATGAATCAATTCACTTCTCATAGTGTCCCCTGCATGAAATAATTAATGCCATCTTCAATTATATAGACTATTCTATGTTCCGCATCAATACGGCGGCTCCAAAATCCTGCAAGATTTCCTTTTAACGGTTCCGGCTTACCTAACTCATCAAACGGATTCCGATAAATGTTCTTTACAAGCTGATTGATCCGTTTCAGCATCTTTTTATCATGACTCTGCCAATACAGATACTCTTCCCATGCGTCAAAATCCCACTGTATTGTTTTTATATATGCCATCACTCCTCCAGCAGCTCATGTTCCACAAATTGTAAACTACCTGCTTTATATGCTTCCATTTTTTTCCAAATACTCGATATTACTCTCTAAATAAAACGGATCCGCAGAAATCTCAAACGGTATTCGTTTTTCCCTGCTTACTTTCTTTGCAAAAATAGTAAAAGCTGCCGTCATTGTCAATCCCATATCGGCGCAGAATTTTTCCATTTTCTCCTTAAGCTCCGCATCCATACGAAAATTAATATCAACTGCTTGTGACATACGTAACACCCCTTTCTTCGACTAAGTATAGCATCTCGTAACGAACTTCTCAATATTTAATGCAATAATTACCCACATTCATTAAAGTCATTGTTACTATTCACGGCCTGAGGGCCGCTCATAGTAACGATTCGGGGCGATATTGAAAATTTGCTTCGCAAAATCGCCCCTCAATCCTGAATCATGTTCTCACGGAACGCTCAGTTTATGCGCGTTCCTGACCCATGAAAAGTAACAAGTCATTCACTTAAGCTTTTTATCTGATCAAAAAATGTTATGAACGGGACGCTATCACATCCGCTGCCGCCGCAAGCTGTTCCTGATCGTTCACTCCTGTAACATCTTCTGGATCATCCAGTCTATAAGCATCCACTCTAAGTCCCTTTGCCTTAATAATTTCCAGCGTATCCGGCAGATAATACTCCCCCTGCACATTATTCGGCCGCAGCTGGTCTAGTGCATCTCTCAGCTCTTTCGTATCGAATAAATACATTCCAGAATTAATTTCATGTGATTCACGTTCTTGTTCAGTAGCATCTTTATGTTCGACACTTTTAACAAATCTTCCCTGACCATCTCTGATAATGCGGCCATATCCATCCGGCTGATTAACGAAAGCAGACAAAACGGTTACAGCATCCTGATGCCCTTCATGATATTCTGCCAGATTCCTAAGTGTCCTAGATGTAATTAACGGCGTATCGCCAAAAAGAATCATTGTAATGCCGCTCTCCCCCAAAAACTCTCTGGCACATTTTACGGCATGGCCAGTTCCCAGCTGTTCTGGCTGCAGCACAAATGTTACATCTTTATGCGCTATTGTTCTGCATACGACATCCTGCTTGTATCCGACTACCAGACAAATTTCCTCTGCCCCTGCTCCTCTCGCCGCATCTATGACATAATCTACCAGACATTTTCCATGAATCCTGTGTACGACCTTTGGCAGATCCGACTTCATTCTGGTTCCTTTTCCTGCCGCAAGAATTACAGCTTTTATATTCTGCATTTTATTTCCTCCCTTTTTGTGCCACCATATGCACTCAAAACTTTTATTCTTGTTATTGCGTTTATAGCGCATGAAGGTTTACTTTATTATCCTAACACACACTGTCAAGATCTACAAGCCAAATACACATAGTTCTAATCGTAGTCAGCTGTACTGTAAAACAATTCAAATAGCAACTGTTAATAGCAATGCGGCATCATTTTGATTTCCATACATAATTATCACACAGTCTCATATATTAATACAAACTGCTGTCCATATCGGTATAAAACTATGAAACCTAATCTTTTTAAATTCATTGTTTCCATCGAGCTTTTCACCCTGTTTGGAATAATTGCCCTTACATGGATTTCATCCCATTATGGCACTACGCTATTCAGTCTGCTGAATATTTCTTCAATCCACAGCCCGGCCGTTTCCCAAAATACCGAATCCTCAGGCTCTGGCAGCTCCCAAAATACAAATTCCGAGAACAATTCTGACGGCGGAGATTTTATCAAATGGGTTGATTTTCAAGTTACCAGCGAAGCTATGAATGATGCCTATCAGTACGACCTCAAATCACATGATACGGACACGCCGATCGACTGGGTATGTCTGCTTGCCGTACTTGGGGTAAAATATGGAGGAGATTTTAAAAATTACAAATCCAGCGACATGTCTGCCATTGCAGACAAAATATTAAATAAAGAATCTACTTTAGAGGAAATTACAAAAGATATGAAACATTATGATTACTATAATGAAGCGTATCATGCAGTTCTTGGAGGATTTGTAGGCACATATCAAATATCATCTGAGCAAACTGACCTAAATTCAGACTTGACAAAAAGAAACTCCGACAATAATAACACTGAAAATGTCATTCTCAACAAAGTGAACCATAACGATTCTAACAAGAACAGTACTGGCAATAACACTGATAATGCCAGTTTCAACAAGGTGAACAATAACAAAACAGATTCTATGAAGACCACCTATGGCCTGAAAGCATTTTCTCCTATCGCCAAAGGGTTTCCTTATACAGACTACGACGACTTCGGCACCTCCCGCTCGTTCGGCTACCGCAGACAGCACCTCGGTCATGATATGATGGGACAGATCGGGACACCAATCATAGCCGTAGAATCCGGCTATGTAGAATGCCTTGGATGGAATCGTTACGGAGGATGGCGCATCGGTATACGCAGCTTTGACAAAAAGCGCTATTACTACTACGCACACCTGCGCCAGAACTTTCCTTATAATAAGGCGCTAAAAGAGGGCAGTGTCGTCACCGCCGGTGATGTCATCGGCTATATGGGGCATACCGGCTACAGCGATAAAGAAAACGTAAATAATATCGACATTATACATCTTCATTTCGGCCTGCAGCTTATATTTGACGAATCCCAGAAGGATGGAAACAGCGAGATCTGGATCAGCTGTTATGAACTGGCCAGATTTTTATCTCAGAACCGGAGTGAAACGGTGAAAGATGAAGCTACAAAAGAATGGCACCGTACTCAGAATCTCATCGATCCCGCAGTAGAAAATTATATCCAGAATGCTTCCCAGAATAACACCAATTAAAATGGTTCCTATACCTAAACTGCTCTGCACTCGGAAATAGACATTTCATATAACAAGCATTTATAACACAAATCATAGACTCATTACATATGAACAGCATAGCTTACTGCATCAGTGATTTTACTCAAAATAAAAACTACAGCAAGCGGAAGTTTGGCATATCCAGCTTGCTGCAGCTTTCTTGGGGCAGGTATCTGCCCTTACTGCTTTTATTCTGGTTTTATTTCTATCTCTGCCTCTTCTTCTGCTGTCATTTCTTTGCGGTATTCATCTAAAATAATGCTTTGAATACGCTCTCTGGTCTCAGAATTGATTGGATGAGCTATATCCCGGAATTCTCCATCGGCTGCCTTTCTGCTTGGCATAGCTATGAACAATCCCTTCACCCCTTCAATTACTTTGATATCATGCACGACAAATTCATCATCAATCGTGATTGATACCACTGCTCTCATCTTGCCTTCTTTTTCTACTTTTCGGACTCGGACATCTGTTATACGCATCATCTTTCGCCCCTTTCTGTTTTCTCCTCTTAAACACCTCACATTTTATTTTATTGCTTATAACTTACAACCCATATCGTTCATTATTGTCTTCAATGACTACTTTCACACTACTGTCTCCACAGTAATATGTATTCGCCTTAAGAGTACCCCGACTCTCTACGACACAATTCTCGATATGTGTATTGTCCCCTATATATACTTCATTCAAAATGATTGAATTCTTAATTACACAGTTCTTACCTACAAATACTTCCTTGAATAATACAGAATTTTCCACTTTACTGTTTATAATGCACCCGCTTGAAACCAGGCTGCCCTTTACCTCAGAACCTACATTATATTTTGCAGGCGGCAGGTCATCCACTTTTGAATATACATGCGGATAATCTCTGAAAAAGAATTTGCGCACCTGAGGATTTAGAAAATCCATATTCGTCCTATAATAAGACTCTACCGTAGAGATGTTGCTCCAATACCCTTCGAGCTTATAGCCATAAATACGCTTTAAATTCTTATACCGAATCAGTATATCCGTCACAAAATCGTTCCGGCTCTCCTGCGCACAATGCTCTAATAAATCAATCAGCTGTCTGCGGCGGATGACATAAATGCCTGTAGAAATTGTCTTTGAGAGGGCAACCATAGGCTTTTCCTCAAATTCTACGATTCTGGAGTCTTCATTCATTCTGACTACTCCATATCTGCTGACATCTTCTGTTTTGTCCATATCCTTGACAACTACGGTAATATCTGCTTTTTTCTCTATATGATAATCTAAAATCTTATTATAATCAATCTTGTATACGCAGTCACCGCTTGTAATAATCACATACGGTTCATGGCAGCGCTTTAAGAAATCAATATTTTGATACATTGCATCCGCCGTTCCGCGGTACCACCAGCTGTTATCTGCTGTTACGGTCGGCGTGAATACGTATAATCCACCCTGCTTTCTTCCAAAATCCCACCATTTTGATGAACTCAAATGCTCATTTAATGAACGGGCATTATACTGAGTCAATACGGCTACTGTCTGGATCTGAGAATTGGTCATATTGCTTAATGCAAAATCAATGCAGCGGAAGCTCCCGCCTACCGGCATGGCTGCAATCGCTCTTTTTTTTGATAATTCCTGCATACGATTGTTATTGCCGCCGGCTAAGATCAATCCTAATGCTTTCATGCTGACTCACCCACCTTTATTATAGAATCGCCGCTTGCAAGCAGCCCATCTGGATAATCCGATAAAGAAGTCTCTCCAACGATGGCTGTATTTCTGCCAATCCGAACATCTGCCGGAATCACAGACGCTTCTCCTATTGTAACTAAGTCAAACGCATACACCTTTGGATTGTAGGTGCTTGGAGCAAATTCCCCGACCCCGACCTGCGCGCGGTCGCCGACCTTTGTATTTTCAGCAATAATCGCCTTGTCTACCACCACATTTTCACCGATCACTACATCAGCCATAATAATGGAATTACGTACTACAGAGCCTTTTCCAATGGTTACGCCCGCTCCGATGACGGAACTATATACTTCACCATAGATCTCACTTCCTTCACCGATCAGGCTTTTTTCCACGATAGCCTCTGTGGCAATGTACTGTGGTTCAATAATATCACACTTTGTATAAATCTTCCAATACTTTTCGTATAAATTAAATTCTGGAATCAAATCTATTAACTCCATATTGGCTTCCCAATAAGAACCTAATGTCCCTACATCCTTCCAATAGCCGTTATACTCATAAGCAAACATTCTGGAGCCTTTTTCATGCAGATAAGGAATAATATGCTTGCCAAAATCACAGTTACTCTGATCCTTCAATGCTACTAGCGCATCCTTTAACACCTTCCAGCTGAATATATAAATACCCATAGATGCCATATTGCTCCTGGGATGCTCCGGCTTTTCCTCAAACTCTTGAATCCGCTTTCCACCGTCTGTAATTACAACTCCAAATCGGCTTGCTTCTTCCAGCGGCACCGGCATAGCGGCAATCGTAACATCTGCCTGATTGGCTTTATGAAAATCAAGCATCTCTTGATAGTCCATCTTATAGATATGATCACCGGATAAGATAATGACATATTCTGGATGATAATTTTCCATATAATTTAAGTTCTGATAGATCGCATTCGCCGTACCTGTATACCATTCACTGTTATCGCTTTTTTCATAAGGCGGAAGTACGGTAACGCCCCCATAATTTCGATCCAAATCCCACGGAATGCCGATGCCGATATGAGTGTTTAACCGCAGCGGCTGATACTGTGTCAATACGCCTACAGTATCAATCCCGGAATTAATACAGTTGCTAAGCGGAAAATCAATAATCCGATACTTCCCGCCAAACGCTACTGCGGGCTTAGCCACAGTCGAAGTCAGCGCGCCGAGACGGCTCCCTTGTCCCCCAGCCAACAGCATGGCAATCATTTCTTTACAAACCACTTCGCTCACCTCTCGTCTAATATTCAGTGTTTTTGTACAAATAGTATATCATAATCTTTTTGAAATGTACATCATTTTTAACATTAAATTAGACGATTTATGCTGTTTTTTGTAAGATTTAACATATTTTACACGCATTTCACAATTAAGAAATCATTTGCAAATTAAAAGGATATGGTTATAATAAAATAGGTACGGTTTTAAAACTGCTCTAAGCAGCAGGACAATAAAGAATGTGCAGGTGTGAAATATATGTATCAGATTAATTTTAAGCAACCCATCCATATCCATTTCATCGGAATCGGAGGTATCAGCATGAGCGGGCTTGCTGAGATTCTGTTAGAAGAACATTTTACCATCTCTGGATCCGATGCAAAAGAGTCTGAGCTTACAAAACAGTTAGCTCAGTCCGGCGCCGTCATTTATTACGGCCACAGCGCCGATCAGATCAAACCTGAATACGACCTCGTAGTTTATACAGCTGCTGTACACGAAGATAATCCAGAATATCAGGCAGCCGTCGCGGCCAAAATTCCAATGCTCAGCCGCGCGGAGCTGCTGGGACAGATTATGAATAACTACCCGCTCTCATGCGCTGTCGCAGGCACACACGGCAAGACAACTACGACCTCTATGATTACTCAGATCCTGCTTTCCGCAGAATCCGATCCTACGATTTCAGTCGGCGGTATTCTCCCGTCCATAGGAGGCAATATCCGTGTCGGGCATTCTGATTATTTTGTTACAGAAGCATGTGAATATACAAACAGCTTTTTACATTTTTATCCAAAATACAGCATTATTTTAAATATTGAGGAAGACCATCTGGATTTTTTTAAGGATTTAGACGACATCCGCAGCTCCTTTTGCAGCTTTGCCCATAATACCGCAGCTGACGGAGCGATCATTGTAAACAGTGAAATCAAAGACATCCTAAGCTTAATGGAAGGAATCGAGCCTGAAATCATCACCTACGGCTTTCAGCCTTCCTGCGATTTTTATCCTGAAGACATTACTTACCACGAGAACGGCTGCGCACATTTTCGTATTATGCGCCGAGTAAAAGAGACGCGCTTTGAGCCGGCTGAAAGTAAAAACACCGCCACGTTTTATTGTTCAGCCCGCACAGAAGAGGTCTGCCATGTCAGCTTAAGCGTACCCGGCCGCCATAACATCAGCAATGCACTGGCTGCAGCCGCGCTCGCTATGCAGCTTAAGATCCCTGTCACCGCCATTTCTAAGGGGCTTGGGTTATTCCAAGGTACAGACCGCAGATTTCAGTATAAGGGCCAGTTTCACGGTGTGACTGTCATTGATGACTATGCACACCACCCGACTGAAATTGCCGCCACGCTTGGGGCAGCTGCAGATTACCCGCATAAACGCATAATCTGTGTATTTCAGCCGCATACTTATACAAGGACAAAAGCTTTTTTAGACGCATTTGCCGAAGCTCTCAGCGCTGCCGACCTTGTCGTTCTGGCTGACATCTACGCAGCACGGGAAACCGATGATCTGGGCATCAGTTCCAAAGACCTCCTTGCAAAGCTTGAAGCAAAAGGCACCGAAAGCTATTATTTTCCTTCTTTTGAAGAAATTGAAAAATTTTTATTAGAAAAAACAATAAACGGTGATCTGTTGATAACTATGGGTGCCGGAGACATATTAAAAGTAGGAGAAAAGCTGTTAGAACAATAGTTATCCACATTATCCACATTTAATTGTGCAAAAACTGCAGAATTGAATGTGGATTTTTTGTGTCTTCATCAGATTAAATGAAAGCATTTCAAAGCATTTATCTTTCTGCTGTTTTCCACAATAATATAATTTTAACTTCATCCTTTTCCACGTTATCCACAGTATCCACATTCCTTTTCATATGCCTGTTGTTCAAAATAGATATTAAAAATTGTACTTCTCAATTGGAAAATCCTGTGCTATAATCTGTGCAGCAGCAACAGTTCCTTAGAAAGGATCATTAACGTACAGCTGTCTTCAGACAATACATCAGATCCATCATCAAAAGACTGTAATAGGGAGGAGACTCATATGGCTGATATTTTATTACGACGTGACAGCAGTCTCGCTGCCACCTATGTACCGAATACTTTTATCGATGAATATATGACACATGCTGACGGAGAATTTGTAAAAATTTATCTGTATCTCCTCCGCTGCATGAACCATCAAAGTTCTGCATTTTCTATCTCGGATATTGCAGACAAATTTGACCATACAGAAAAGGATGTGATCCGTGCTCTTCGGTATTGGGAGAAAATGCATTTATTATGTCTGGAATTTGATAAGCAGAAGGAATTGACCGGGATCTGTTTATCAGACTGTATTTCAGCTTCTCCGCAGACTGCCGTGAATACTTCACATAATGCGTCCGGAAGTGAGACTGCAGGTCTGCCGCCTGAAGCATCAGATGCATACCGTAAGGCTGATCTGCCAGCATATGAAGCAGCAGATACGCACCATAAAAATGCAGATACACAGCGCAGGGCTGACATTGCGCGCCATGAAGCTGTACCAATCCATCAGATTCCAGAGCGGACAGAATATACACAGCGGGAGCTTGCACATTTTGATGAAGACGAAACCGTAAAAGAGCTGCTGTTTGTAGCAGAGCGATACCTCGGACATCCGCTGCGCTCTGCGGAAATTCAGACGATATTATATTGGGTGGACAAACTGAATTTATCCCAGGATATGATCGATTACCTGATCGAACAGTGTGTCGCGAAAAATCATGCGAATATCTGGTATATGAACAGCATTGCGATTTCCTGGGCCAAAAACGGAATTCGTACGCTTTCAGAGGCAAAACAGGATTCTATTGTGCATAATAATGTCGTTTATAGCGTCATCAAGGCATTCGGCATTTCAGACCGCAGCTTGGGAAGCGGAGAGCTGGAATATATTCACAAATGGTCAAATGAAATGGGATTTTCAGATGAGATTATTACATTAGCTTGTCAGAAATCACTGATGCACACACACAAAGCCAGCTTCAGCTACGCAAACAGCATCTTAAGCAACTGGCAGAAGCATAATGTACATACATTAAATGATGTCGAGCTGATTGACGCACAGTATCAGGAACAAAAAGCAAAGCAGATTACTACCAGCAAAACAGCATGTGCACGCACAGCCAAAGGAACTATGGCAAATAGCTTTGCAAACTTTACACAGCGGACCTATAATTTTGAAGAGCTGGAACGCGAGCTGCTTTCCCATGTCAGATAGCCGATATTTGCAGTAATGGAGATTCAATCACTATGTCTTTAACAAATTCACAATATGACCAGCTTCAGCGTCAGTACGATGCCAGACAGCTGCACAGCCAGCATGTCATGAAAGACCGAAGGTCAAAACTATTTGCATTATATCCACGCCTAAAAGAATTGGAAGATCTGACCGCATCTGTCAGTGTCAGACAGGCAAAAAAATTATTGGAAGGGGATGATACCGCACTCTCACAGCTAAAACAGGAATTAGCCTGCTACCGGGCAGAACGTACAGCTATTCTGGCTTCTGCCGGACTGGATGAGCAGTATTTTGAACCGCCTTATACCTGCCCTGACTGCAAAGATACCGGCTATATCAATGGCAGACGCTGCCACTGTTTTAAGCAGGCCGTCATTGATTTAGTATATACACAATCAAATATTAAAAATATATTAGCAGAAGAAAACTTTAAGCATTATTCCTTCGATTATTATTCGAGCATTGAAAAAACCCCCGCAACCGGACTGACTTTCAGAGAAACAGCACAGTTAGCCGTAAAGGATGCCCTGGTATTTATTCGTAATTTTGACACTGAATTTGACAACCTGTTTTTATATGGCGACACTGGTACCGGCAAGACTTTTTTATCAAACTGCATTGCCAGAGAGCTATTAGACAGCGGTCATTCTGTCATTTATTTTACTGCTTTCCAGCTATTTGACATATTGGAAAAAAATAAATTTCAAAAAGACTCAGATGCCGCTTCGTCTTTACAAAATATTTTTGACTGTGATCTGTTGATCATTGATGACCTGGGAACTGAAGTACCAAATGCTTTTACCATATCACAATTATTTTTATGTATAAACGAACGAATTCTGCGCAAACACTCAACTATTATTTCGACCAACTTGAACATTGACCAGCTTAGCGCGATTTATTCGGAGAGAATCTTATCCCGCATTATGAGTAGTTATAGTATCATAAAACTTTTTGGTGACGATATTCGGCTCCAAAAGAAAAAATTGCAGCTGTCCGGCGGCAGACCTGCCTGACTGAGTAATCTATACACAAATGATTACATATGCAAAAACATATAAACGGAGGACTTTATTATGCATTATGATGACCGTATGTTAGAAAGCATTCCTGTAGGAGTACTCGGACTGATTCCTATGTCAAGCTGCTCAGACTTAGGAAAAAAAGTGGACCAGTATCTCGTAAAATGGCGTCACGAACGCCAGTCCGATCATAAGTCCACGATTGCCTTTCGTGGATTTGAACGGGACACTTATATCGTCAACGCGCAGACTCCGCGTTTTGGCACCGGTGAAGCAAAGGGCTTTATCAAAGAATCCATCCGCGGCTATGACCTCTACATTATGGTAGACGTTACCAATTACCACGAGACATATACTGTCTGCGGACAACAAAACCATAAGTCGCCAGATGACCACTATGCTGACTTAAAGCGTATTATCGCTGCCGCAGGCGGCAAGGCACGCCGCATTACAGTTATTATGACATTTTTATATGAAAGCCGCCAGCACAGACGTACCGGGCGAGAATCTATGGACTGTGCCATGGCACTTCAAGAACTGACAAATATGGGTGTAGATAATATTATCACTTTCGATGCCCATGATCCTCGCGTGCAGAACGCAATCCCGTTATCTGGCTTTGAAACTATTCAGCCCTCCTACCAGTTTATCAAAGGACTGTGTAACAATGTACCTGACCTAAAATTTGATTCTGAACATATGATGATGATCAGCCCTGATGAAGGCGCTACAAGCCGTGCTGTATATCTGGCAAGCATACTTGGCATTAATATCGGTATGTTTTACAAGCGCCGTGACTACAGCCGTATTGTAAATGGACGAAATCCAATTATTGCACATGAATTTTTAGGTGCTTCTGTCGAAGGGAAGGATGTCATGATTATAGACGACATGATTTCTTCTGGTGACAGCATGATTGATGTCGCAACAGAATTAAAGAAACGCAAAGCAAAACGTATTTTTGTATTATCAACTTTCGGATTGTTCACAAACGGACTGGATAAATTCGACAAGGCTGTAGAGGAAGGCATTATATACCGCGTAATTACAACAAACTTAGTCTATCAGTCACCAGAGCTGCTCTCGAAACCGTATTATATTAACTGTGACATGAGTAAATATATTGCATATATTGTAGATACATTAAACCATGACGCATCAATCAGCGATCTTCTGAATCCATATGACCGCATCAAGCGTCTGGTTACAAAATATAAGAATGGAAAGCTAAAAAACAGCAGATAAATCCAAGCGATTTTAATATTACTTTTCGTTAGATAAATGATACCCGGATGCTGTACATCCGGGTATTTAGACAGATTGCAGAAATGAATATTTAAATACACTTTAGGATCGTAGGAATTTTAATTTTATAAATCTAATGTACCTTTTATCTTAGAATAAATCTACTCCACCTGTATACTTGCCATCGTTGATCACATAATAAGCTTTAAACTCTTCCGGCTTGATATATATCTGCAAGGACTTAATTGATGATACTCTATGTCCGCCGGCAACAAATGCTGCCTTTACTTTATCCACTACAGCAGCTTCGCCTGCCTGCTGACCCTGATATTCTATATATACTTCCGGCTTTAATTCCGGCTTATCAGCTTTCTTGGCTGTCGTCTTTTTTGCTGCAGGTTTTTTAGCTGCTTTCTCAGCCTGCTTTGCATCTTCCTTTGCAGTCTTTTTTGCTGCTTCAGGCTTTTCTTCTGCCTTAACATCGGCTGCTTTCGCCTCTGTCTTACCTGCTTCTGCGACTTTTTTTACTTCTGCTGTTTTTGTTTCTTTTTCTGTACTGCTTTTTGAGCTCATCTCCTAGACCTCCTAAAATCTACTCACATACTAAAAATTTTTCCATTGCTAACAGAGCTTCCTGTTCATCGTTGCCTTCTGTAATAATGTTTACACTCATTCCTTTTGACGGATTAAACGCCATAATTCCCATTATGCTCTTTGCATTAATTTTACGATTATCATTCACAATCGTAATATTACTGTCAAACTGACAAGCTACCTGAACAAGCTCTGCGATTGGATTTTCATGCCCTTTTGCTACATTTGATACAATAATTTGCTTATTACTCATAATTACTTCCACTTCCTTAGAATCTGTTTACAATACACAAGTTCACCTCGTAATATAGTCTATAAATCCCGTATTTGCAAGTGTTTTTTTTAATTCTGTTAAATTCATACGAATGACATATAAAACAGTGCAAAAATTTATGCACTTTGCAACGTTTTTTGTACCGTGTTTTTAACCGCGCTCACGTTCTAAAATAACCTGAAATGCTTCTACGTCCTTTGCAATCTCTCCGCTTAACGCCAGCATACAGATTAAATTTGGAACTGACATTAAAGCATTCGCTATATCAGAAAAATTCCATGCGATTGAAAGCGTCGTAGTTGCACCTACAAAAGCTGTTAAGGAAAATATAACCCGATAGACCATATTAAACCTATGTGTTCCTAACAGATACTCGAATGCCTTTTCCCCATGATATTCCCATCCTAAAATCGTTGAGAACGCAAATAAAGCAACGCCGATTGTAACTATCCATCCGCCCATTGGCCCTAATACAGTCTTAAATGCTTCAATCGTAAGAGCAGACCCTTCTACTGCCTTGCCAGCCGAATCTGTAATGCCAAGAACTCCTGATGACGCAATACAAAGGCCGGTAATCGTGCATACTACAAGCGTATCCCAGAAAGTGCCTGTCATATTGATATATGCCTGACGCACTGGATGATCTGTAACAGCTGAGGCTGCTGTAATTGCGGCTGAGCCCATACCTGCTTCATTGGAAAACATGCCGCGGGCTATCCCATAACGCATACTGCTCATCATGGACGCAACAATCGTACCTCCTACACCGCCTGCTACTGCTTTTATAGAAAAAGCCATCTTAAAAATCATAGCTACACCGGACGGCACATTACCAATATTTCCGACAATTACAATTAATCCGCCGATTACATAAAAAACCGCCATACATGGAACAACGATAGAAGAAACCTTCGAGATCGACTTTATGCCGCCTACGATAATAACGAGTGATAAGATTGTAATAATCCCTCCCGTAACCCACGGCGGCACTTCAAATGTCTTATTCATCGCTTCAGAAATAGAATTTGCCTGCGTTAGATTGCCAATTCCAAATGATGCAAATACCGCAAACAATGCAAACAGCCATCCCAATACAGCTCCGGCTGTCTTATTTTTTAACGCTTTTCTCATTGTATACATGGGACCGCCAGACATCTCACCTTGTTGATTTACCTCCCGGTACTTAATCGCCAGCATACATTCACTAAACTTTGATGACAGACCAAAACATGCAGAAATCCACATCCATACAAGAGCTCCGGGGCCGCCGGATACCATAGCTGTCGCAACCCCAATAATATTTCCTGTACCAATCGTTGCTGCCAATGCTGTCGTAAGCGCCTCGAACGGAGATACATCTCCCATGCCGCGGCTCTTGCTTCTTGCTTCTTTGCTTAAAGTACTCTTGATCGCATAGGGCAGATTCCTCCACGTATAAAACTTCAACCGAAAGGTCAAAAAAATTCCAGTTCCTACTAACAGCACCAGCATGACCGGTCCCCAGACAAAATCATCAATTATTTTTAAGACCTTATCCACTGTCTCCACCATGATACAATATCCCTCCCTTCTTTGTTAATGCCCCGCTGCCAGAATCCTGTCCCTATCTACACTATGCTGGTTCTGCTAAAATATGCCGAATAGCAGCTGCATCCATGTGATTTTATCCTCATGGCACATCATCCTTTATCTAAAAAGGACAACGTTCTCACGTTGCCCCGTCTTTGAGAAAAACACTGCTTTAATTTTATCAATTTATTCGCTAAATGTCAATTTATTTTTCGCTGTATACTACATCTAAAACAACAATTTGATACAGTTCAGCCTAGAGCGTGTGATTTTTGCCAGGAAAGAATCCGGCTCTTCCCCAAAGGCGAACTTCCAATGAGCCGGATTCCGTTACTGTGAAGTTGCATACTGAACTGCAGCAGCAGTTTTGATATTAATGATACATTATCCCTCTATTGTTCTGATTTCGGCTGAACTGTAATATATATTCCGCCTGCCGTACTAAACTTCGATTCAGCTTCTTCAATCGTACTTTTCGTGATCGCGCCTGCCTGAGGATCATAGAGCCATACATTCAGTGAATCATATCCTGTTACAAGCACTGCTTCCTGCATACCCTGGACTGCCATCACCGGCATCCCGCAGCTTACGTAATATAAAATCTGTGACAATGTGCAGCCTTCTATACTGATCACATTCCTGTCAGACAGCAGGGATTCTAAAATATCCTGCGGCGTATCCCCCCGCTCCATCAATTCGCCGACGCTTACCTCAATGCCTTCATGCTTTAAAACTGCACTAATACATTTTGCAGCCGGGGAACCAGATAAATCAGCTTCTGCAGGCTGTACGTCAAAGGACGGCTGTATATTCTTTCTGGCACGCTTCCAGATATATTTCTGCTGTTCATCTACAACCACGCCCATATTTTCATCCGCGCTCCGTATCGCTGCTGCTACATCCGTAGTCGCCGCTTCGATTCTTCCCTTTGCAAACGCATAATAAATCTGCTGATCCTGCTCCGCCTTCAAAATCGTATCCCGGTCTTCCTGATTCATGACCTGTTTAGCAGCAATAAATATAGGTGCTGTTTCCTTTTCCTCCTCCGTCAAAACCAGCTGAATCTGCGTCTGCTTTCGCTCTGTAACGGTCATATGAGTAATCTCCTTTTCCGCGTTTTCCTGACTGCGGTTTACAATCGAATCCTGCTGAGCCTGCTCATATCCATTCACACCTGCTGTCATTCGTTTAATAATCAGCACGCCATTATGAACCTCTACGCCGTCTATATAATAGTTTTTCTTACGATATGTTTTTAACACTTCTCCGCTGGACGCATCAATAATACGCAGGGAATACATAGGTTCCTGTCTGATTCCCGCGATCGTACCCACTCTATGCTTATCAGCAGCTATACCATATACTAAGTCTTCCTGCAAAAATCCCAGTACATGCAGCCTCTTGCCAGATTTTGCGCGAAGCTTCTGCTCTCTGCCGCTTTCTAAGTCCATCACTGTAATTTCTTTTGCATCCTCATCCGAAGACCACGCCAGATATTTATTTGATTCAGATACTGCATATGAGCCATCCACCAGTCCTGTAGCAACTTCCTCGATTTCAAGCGTGGCAAGCTCCGTATGGTATACAGTGCCGTTAAAAATTAAATAAATGCTTCCTGCTGTATTTTCATATAACAGCTTTCCCAGTTCTGAACGCAGCACTTCATAGGATTTATCAAATGACAAAAACAGCTGCTCTTCATTTGTATTTGCCTGACTGTCATAATGCAGAAAACTGATTCCTACCCTGCCTTCATGCACGCCGCGGTTCATATAACCATAGACAACATAATTAATATCTCCTGCTTCATCTATGCTGAGTATGCGAATATCATGCTGCATATGATTTTCACGAGTTTCAATGCCTTCATGCCCGCGAAAGCTGAACACCTGTGCTAGCCTGCCTAAAGACTGGTTATAGCTCCACAAATCTCCTTCCTGAACAAAACAGGTAATCGTTTCAGTTTCATTCTGCATATATTCCACATCCTGTTCACGAATACCCAGCTGTAAATAATTTTCGTATAAAAAGTCATTCTCTCCATTAAAAATCTGATCCATTGTACGCTCAAAATTCAGCAGATACATACGTTCGCTTGTATAGCGAATCCGATAATATTCTTCCACATTATAGTATTCCAGCTCACCTTTATTTTCATTGCTGGTCACGACGTAATTCAGCATAATGACATTATACGAGCTGTTCATCTCCTTAACAGACGGAATCGGCGTCGTCAGCCTGTCACATTGAAAATCTGCCCAGTTCGCCTGCGTCAGGCTAGAATTGATGGTCACTTTATGAAGTGTGGAATTATCTCCAGATGCATTCGGTTCCCAATAGGTTGAAAGCGCATCCGGATCCTCGGAAAACGTCAGCTCATTAATCTGCTGCGCAAACCTTACACTCTCCGCTACATAGCAGTCCTGCGCATCAGCAATCCTCGTATAATAATAACAGATGTCTTCATCCTGTTTCAGCTTCAGTGTCAAAATATATTCCCTGGACTTTTCTAATAAACTTTGTACAGGAATGCTTGTCCGAATCTGATCGTCATTTAATTCGTAGGATGCGATATTTCCATCAGAAATCAGCCGTCCACCGTCTATGCTGCGGATTTCATAAGAGATACTGTCAATACGATAACCGTATGTCCGAATCAGCAGAGGAATCTCTCGGCTGCCGGACAATGGCGTTATCGTATCCCTCATCCCGGTAGCACTCATCTGCATCGTATACCCATATAATTCATTAATCTGCTGGTTTTCATCATACAGTACAATCACCGGCAGTGTTGCTTCTTCCATTTCAGTTGTCAGGTCAAGCTGATTATGATTGGTAACCCGGCCGGATACGGCTAATGTCACAACAAAAACCACTGCTAATACAAATGCTTTAATTAACCCTTTCTTCATCCGTTTTTCCTTTCGTGCATACAGTTTTACATTACAGCCCGCAAACAACTTTCTGTTCACACCGCAAAAACATTAACCTGTCAGTAACTTCTCCGACGGTTCTGCGTCTGGTTATATGTAAGGTTACTCTGTAAACGGAATCCGGCTCATCGAAAGTTCGCCATTGGCGAAGAGCCGGATTCCCTCTTGGCAAAATCCACATTACTTACGTACTTTGCTTCTAGATTGGCAAAGTACAAGTCACAGCTGTAACGTCATTCATATTCTATTATTATACTCTGTATATAAGATTCTAATCACTTTACCACCAACGGCGGCATCGATTATGCCTGCATCGCCTATTATACATCTCATTGTAAAGCAGTACTTCGATCAAATTGCTCAGCCCCGGATTGTGCGGCGGTCTGCCTGGAGGTGGCGGAGGTGGTCCTGGAGGTCCTGGAGGCCTGCCCGGAGGCCATGGCGGAGGTGGTGGTCCCGGAGGTCCTGGAGGCCATGGCCTGAAATTTTGTTCTTCGACCTGCTCAGCTTCAAGCTCCGAAGCTGCTTCCTTGGGCTGTACTGCATTTTGATAGATCCGTTCACAGATCACTTTCAGCATCAGCCTGTCTGGATACTCATCAAACATCATGCTGCCTTCATACTCCATCTGATCGCATTCTTCTTCGACCAGCTTTTGGATCCGCTTCGCTTCCTCTGGATACAGCTCTTTCATACGGTCCATGTCGCGCTCATAATCCAGCTCTGTCATATAAATATTCTGCATCGGATAGCTCATATAAAACGGCATTCCAGAAGCATACTGATACTGCTGCATACGCATAAACTGTTCCTGCTTATAATCCACGTGTCTTTCTCCTGCATTTCGTTAATAACAGTATATGCAGAGTGAAAGCTTTGGTCACTTCTTTCAGAAAAAACTATCTGATTGTGCTGCTGTAATGATGAAGCCTGAACTGTAACACTGATTATAACCCACCCGCAAAAGTGTTTCAACCCCTCATGTCGATTTTCACACTCAATGTGAATCATGCATGTTACATTGTGGATACCCGGACGCTGATTGCGGGGAGCCGGGCTGTCTTCTGGTGACTTTTCCAGAAGACGGAACCGCTCCCCGCACCCGGCGTCCTCACAGCCAATATACAACAATTTATCCGAATGACATTGTTTCACGCCCCTCCGCTTTTGGGCCAGTCGGGTGTAAAAAGCAGCGAAAAAGGATATTGTTTACATATATATCTAAATAAGGTAACTAATTTATTCATAATTTCCTTATTTCCTTCAAAAAATAAGTTATTTTTATGATTTTTACCGATTGATTTTTTGACCATAAGGATATATTTTATACTCAGTCAGAATAAAGTTATTTAAAAAATTTCTGAAGGAGGTTTTTCCGAATATGAAAATGACATCAAGACGTGTTCATTCACACCCTGATCAAAAAGAGAAGCGAGATTACAGCCGACAGATTCACTTTTTGAACCGCTATTCTTTAATATTTCATGCATTGCTATCCTGTCTGCTGGTTATTATTATAGAGATTTGTTCCAGAAGGTCTGTCATCGGCGCATTTAAGTTTTTAGGCGCACATACTTTTGCATTTTTCTTTGACGCACTGATTATTTATGCTACACTGACGATTGTATATCTGTTCCGCCGCCGAATGCTGATGCGTATTATTATAAGCAGTATCTGGCTGCTGCTCGGTATTATCAACGGATGTGTACTCTCTCAGCGCGTAACGCCGTTTGGCTATACAGACATTAAATGTATTTCCGATCTATTGACAATGACCAACACCCAGTATTTTACAAAGACACAGGAAATCTGCGTTGTTATTTTATTGTCTGCACTGACAATTTTTTTAATTATATTCAGCATCAAGGGGCCAAAATTCCAAGGCAAAGCACATAAAGTCCGTGCTGTATGCTTGTGCATAGGCATGTGTATTCTGATGTCAGGCGCGACTACTTTGGCCCAGAATTCAAACTGGATGGCTTCCTATTTTTCAAATATCGCTCAGGGATATTCTGACTATGGTTTTGTATATGGCTTCTCCTCCAGTGTCATGAACCGCGGCATGAGCAAGCCTGATGACTATTCAAAAGATACCATTAAGGCGATTGAAGAACGAGTTGCCAATGTTCGCGAAGATAATGCTTCCTATACAGTGGCGGATTCTAAAGAGCTGATATCCGATTCAGCGAATCCTGATGCACAGCAGCCGAATATTATCTGTGTCCTGCTAGAATCATTTATGGATCCAACTGAAATCAATTTTTTAGAGCTTTCAGAAGATCCAATTCCTAATTTCAGGGCATTGTGTGACAATTATACGTCCGGTTATCTCACAGTTCCAGTCGTTGGCGCCGGGACTGCCAATTCGGAGTTTGAAGTACTTACCGGTATGAACCTGCGTTTTTTCGGCACAGGCGAATACCCATACAAAACAATTCTGAAAAAAACAAACTGTGAAAGTATCGCATCTGACTTGTCCATGCTTGGCTACGGCACACATGTCGTCCATAACAACGGCGGCAACTTTTACAGCCGGGCAAATGCATTTTCCCAGTTTGGATTTGATACATTTACCAGCAAAGAGCTGATGAACATTCAGGAATACACTCCGCTCGGCTCATGGCCGACCGACGATATTCTGATTGATGAGACAGAAAAAGCTCTGGATTCCACACCAGACCAGTCAGATTTTGTGTATACAATTACTGTTCAGGGTCATGGAAATTATCCGAGTGAAAAGGTCATTCAGAATCCTGAAATCAAAGTGTCCGGCGCAGAGACAGAAGAAAAGAACAACCAATGGGAATATTATGTGAATGAAATCCATGAAGTGGATAAATTCATTGCCAATCTGACAGATATGCTTTCTAAAAGAGATGAAAAGACCATCCTTGTATTGTTCGGAGATCATCTGCCTACTATGGGGCTGACCGACGAAGATGTAAAGTCGGGTGATATTTTCAAGACACAGTATGCTACCTGGAATAATTTTGGCATGGAGCAAAAAGATGCTGACCTGACCGCATATCAGATGCTCGCTTATACAATGGAACAGGCTGGCATTTATGAAGGAACGATCTTTACATACCATCAGGCCGGCCAGTACGATACAGAAGATGAACAGTATCAGAAAGGATTGGAAAACCTGCAGTATGACCTTCTCTATGGAGAACGCTATTGTTATGACGGCATTGACATATATCCTGCCACAGACCTTCAGATGGGCATTGACAAGACATATATCTATAACTACCGCGAAAATGCCGATGGCAGCCTGTCTATCTATGGAACAGGCTTTACAAACTGGAGCCGCATATATGTCAATGATGAGAAAATGTCAACTACGTTCGTATCAGACCGTCAGGTCGTTTTATCACCAGAAGATACCGAAAGCCTGGAAGACGGAGATATTTTAAAAGTATGTCAGGTAGGCTCCAGCAGTACAATCTTCCGTACAACAGAAAATGCGATGGCATATGATAAGCCTTTCGTTGGGCAGACTGAACTCGAATAGTACAAAACTGCATAATTTATTTTTCACAGGACTGCCGCACTAAGTAAAATACATACAAGCATGATTTAGTAGATCTACAAATATGGAACTGCTATATTTTGTTGTATTTTCTTAGTGCGGCAGTCCTCATATTTTTATTAATTACTATCTTATTGCCAACGAATCATTTTGTCAGAAAATGATTGCAGGAAGTGATCATACATCTGAAGAACTTTTAAAAGAATTTGGCAATTTCAAAGTGTTACATATAAAAGTAAAACTTGAAAAAATAAAATTGGCGGATTTATCACAAGAGTTTCAATTACCAGATGCTTTACAGAGCTTAATAGGGACTCAGGAAGGTAATAGAATAGAAGCAAAGGTAATATATGACCAATTTGAAGTTGATTTGATGACCGAGGAGTCAGCCGGAGTAAAACGTTTATTTCAAATAATTTGTCCGATCATTGAGATTTTGATTGATGGTCGAACACTTATTTGTGATGAATTAGAAGCCAGTTTACATGAATCAGTTATTTATCAAATTGTACAAATATTTCACCATTGTCAATATGATAAATTTGCGCAATTAATTTTTTCTACACATGATACAAGCTTATTAGATACAGATTTATTTCGAAGAGATCAAGTGTGGTTTACTCAATTAAATTCGGAACGTGCAACTGATTTATATTCTCTTGTTGAAATTAAAAATGTGCGAAAAACTGAAAATTTGAAAAAAGGATCTATTTCCGGGAAATATGGTGCCATACCTATGCTTAATAAAAAGTTCTTTCAAGAATTGGAAAAAGGTATTTTAGAATAGGAGGGTGCTACATGATTTGCTTAAATCTGGAAAAATTATCGAAGGAGAAAATATCTGGCGAGCACAGATTGTATTTCTGGCAAGCGCTCTCGATTTTTATATGCACGAATTGACCAAATATGGTTTATGTGAGATTTATAATGAAAATTGGGAGCGAACAGATAAATATGAAAATCTACAAGTAAATATGACAGTACATAAAATTGTAGGTTTACTCGAAAAAAGTGTCAGCATTTGCGTAAGCATTTCATAATAAATCTGATTAAAGGTGAATGTCAGAATTTCCAGATAACTATTTTCGTGTATTCCCATAAATCAGGGATTATAGAAACTTTTAAAAAGAAATTCTGACACGCCCCTAAAAAACACCTTTTAAAACGGCACCTTTCGCATTCTTTCCTAATTATAATATGACATTTCCCTGCTCGATCGTACCATCACGATACGCTGCAAGCAGTTTTTTCAGTCCTTCAATATCTTCTAATATTTTCTTTCCGCTATCTGTATGCTTTACCATCAGACGTTCTTTTTCAGTCTCTACAAGCTCGCTATGCGACTCTATATCCTTATTCTCCCGCAGAGCAGAGTATACGCTTTCAAACGGCTGGTGTGATTTAATACGGATTCCATGTGAATTATAAATCAATGTATATCCTGCGAGCCCCGTCGTCTTATGATAACTGCGGCAGAACCCTCCGTCAATCACAATCAGCCTGCCATTGGCACGAACCGGCTGCTCGCCTTTTCCCGTGCGTACCGGCGTATGCCCATTAATAATATGCGACATCGATGAATATAATCCGAACTCCCTCAGAATCATATTGCAAGTTTTTTCCGTCTTGTAGAACTTATAATAAGGATCTGATTCCTCATGCCATACAGATTCATCCGCAATATAACTGCGCTCAAAGGTCTTAATATTACGTCCGCACAGCGGCGACCTTCTGCCGCACCAAAGGTACCACATAAAGTCCAAATCCTTCTGCTTGCGCCCTGACAGATAAGCACGACGGCTTGTCTTATCCGCATAGTCCAGATATGCCCGTCCTTTGTACATTCTTCCGTCAATGCAGATGCCCTCAAAGTTACCCTCATCATCCAGAGGGATGCAGCCGTGATACAGCAGATTCCCATTATACGATTTATACATGCCTCCCTTTTTATATAAAAACCGGATGTGTTCATTTAAGCGGCTGCTGTTTATAAATGCCATGCACAGCTCATCCATGATTTCATCCTCGTCCGGTGAAAGCTTATATACATCATTGCGGTCAATGGTTGGAAACTCTGTCTCTGTCAGTTCATATGTCTTTCCTTCCAGCTCTATCGTATGGTTCTCCCAGTTAATCTGATGCAGCAGCCTGCGGTCATCCATCTCATACTCTGGATGTCTTGCAATAATCTGTCCTTCCAGCTTGAACATCATCACTGTAATTGCCTTCACTGCTGCTTTCATTGGATCAATACCTGGATATAATTTCTCTGAATACAGCGTCAGCTTCCGAAGGCTGATCCCATAGCTGTTTTCTAAGATCTCGGTATTATTATATTTTAAATTGTTGCGCACGACATTTGCAATGCACGCCTTGCTTCCGGCAGCTGCTCCCATCCACAAAATATCATGATTGCCCCATTCGATGTCTAAAGAATGGTATTTCATCAGAAGATCTAAAATCTGGTCCGCGCAGGCGCCTCTGTCAAAAATATCCCCTACAATATGCAGCCGGTCTACAGCCAGCCTTTTAATCAAATCGGCCAGTGCTACGATAAATTCTTCAGCATTATCCAGCTCAATAATTGTCTTAAGTATCTCTCGGTGATAGATGACCTGATTATCGTCTTCATCCTTCTGCACATGCAGAAGCTCATCTATAATGTAGGCAAATTCCTCCGGCATCGCCTTACGTACTTTGGAACGTGTATATTTGGACGATAAGGTCTTAGCGATTTCTATCAGCTCCGTTAGAATCTCACGATACCATTCACGCAGATTAATAATATCCTTTTTAATCAATTCCAGCTTTTCCCTCGGATAATAGATCAATGTGCAGATCTGCTCACGCTCTGCATCAGATAAGAGATCTTCAAAAAGCATATCCACCTTCTCACGGATAACGCCGGAACAGTTATTCAAAATATGATAAAATGCTTCATACTCTCCATGCAGATCACTCATAAAATGCTCTGTGCCCTTCGGCAGATTCAGGATTGCATTCAAATTGATGATCTCACGGCATACCGTCTGGATCGTCGGATATTTTTCCGCCAGCAGATTCAAATATTTCTCTTGTTCGAATTCCATATATTTCCCCCTTTTCAATGCACTTGCAGTTAAGCTGTTTTTGTCAACCCCATTAACATTTTAAATCTCCTGATATTCTATAACATGCTACATTGACTGCCTTTCCGTTTTTGATTATATCAAACTGCCGTCTATCCTGCAATCAGTTTCATGAAAGGAATTTTTTCGAAATATTTTATAAAGTGCGGTATAAAATGATTTCCACTTCCACATAATACTTCCTGTAAACAAGCTATTATTTAAGAAAGAGGTACGACATTATGATTTTAACAGAAAAAGAAACTACTGCAATCAAAGACTTGCAGACTCAGGAAAAAAGCTGTATTGAAAAATATAACCGCTACAGCTCAGAAGCAAAAGATACTGTATTACAAGACCTGTTCAAGAGTCTGGAAAAAGAAGAACAGGAGCATTATCAGTCTCTGGGCAAGGTACTTTCCGGCACTGTACCGACCTGCAACTGCAACGACAATGACGGCAAGCGTTATGATCCGCCAGCAACGTACAATGCAATGACAGAAAATAACGATAAGAAAAACGACTGCTTCTTAGCAACAGACTGCATCGGAACGGAAAAAATGGTGTCATCTGAATACAACAGCAACGTATTCAAGTTCTCAGAGCCAAGCCTTCGCAAGCTGTTAGCTGATATACAGATCGAAGAACAGAACCATGCAGAAATGCTGTATAAGTATAAAACTGTAAACGGAATGTCGTAATGTAATTTCGTTCTTATAAAACCTGCCCTGCTTCATGCGCGGGCAGGTTTTTTCATTTAATAATATTTCTTGGTAATTTAACAGCTGCCTAGAGTGTATTTGAAAAATGCTTACCATTTTTTTATTGCTGACCACTTTTGACAATTTAACGACCACTTAGGTAATCCGGGTTGAATAGCATCATTTTATTTTATATATTATGCCTATACATACTCTAAAATCGTCTTGTATTTTGGTGATTTTTACAGAGGAACTGGGAACACCATCATAAGCTGTAAATATCCCCATACAGACAGCGAACGGATATAAAGGAGGAAGCTATGGAAAACAAAAATGAACTGAAAACTCGCAAAAAAGAATTTAATCGTGCACGACGAAAAGCGACAAGGCCCTGGAAAATACTAACCTTTATCAGCGCGCCAATTACTGCCATCCTGATTGCAGCCGCTGTATTCTGTAGTATCTTTGACAACTCACTGTCTATATTTGTCGGCGGAACATTTAACAATATTAAAAACAGGGATGAAAACGCCACTTATTACAAATTAGACTTTGATTCTAAGGAAGAAATGGTCCATTATGGTGAAGACCTATGTAAACAGGTAGAAGCAGAAGGAGCTGCGCTGCTTATGAACGAAAACAACGCGCTGCCGCTAGACAAAGGCTCCAAGGTCAGCTGTTTTTCCACTTCCTCTGTGAATCTGGTCTATGGCGGCACCGGCTCAGGCAATATCGACGCATCGACTGCGAATACGCTAAAAGGCTCGCTCGAAATCGCAGGATTTGAAGTAAATAAAACACTCTGGGATTTTTATCTAAATGATGCTTCTGAATATCAGCGTAAAGCAGGCGGCATGGTCTCCACAGAATCAGCTACAGTATCGGAATGCCCATGGGATGTCTACACAGATGAAGTGAAGGATTCTGTCATCTCCTACGGTGATGCTGCAATCATTACATTCTCTCGTGTCGGCGGTGAAGGTGCCGACTTAGACCATCGAAATGTGAATTATCTTGCATTAGATGAACACGAAAAAGAAATGATGGAAAATATTGCAGCTATGAAAGCTGGCGGTTCCATTAAGAAAATTATCGTGCTAATCAATACAGCAAACGCGCTTCAGGTCGATTTTTTGAAGGAAAATGAATATGGAATAGATGCCTGTCTATGGATTGGCGACGTAGGTATATCCGGCATCGACGCAGTCGGCGAGATTCTGGCAGGAACTATCACGCCTTCCGGAAGCCTTGTAGATACGTACTGTTACAACAACTACTCCTCTCCGGCTATGGCTAATTTTTCACCTGTTACCTATGAAGGCTATGAAGAAGGCATTATTCCTAAAAACGCAAGTACTTATATGATTTATCAGGAAGGCATTTATGTAGGATATAAGTACTACGAGACACGTTATGAAGACTATGTCATGGAAAAAGGCAATGCAGGCGATTACAATTACAGCGACGATGTAGCTTTCCCGTTCGGCTACGGACTCAGCTATACAGAGTTTGGCTACAGTGACCTGTCTGCCAAATATGACGAAGGTACAGATCAATTTGAAGTAAAAGTAACTGTAACAAATGAAGGAAGCACTTATTCAGGCAAAAAAGCTGTACAAATCTATGTACAGTCCCCATATACTTCATATGACATTAATAATAACGTAGAGAAAGCTTCCGTAGCACTCTGCGGTTTTGGAAAAACAGATATCCTTGCTCCGGGCGAGTCTGAAACGCTGACCATATATGTGGACCGCAGAGAGTTTGCTTCCTACGACGCGTATGGTGCAGGCACCTATATTCTGGATGAAGGCGATTACTATCTGACAGCAGCTTTCGATGCGCATAATGCTGTAAACAATATACTTGCCGCCAAAGGATACAAGGCCTCAGACGGGCGCATGGACACAGACGGAGACAAGTCTCTTACTTTCAAATGGAACAATAAAAAATTAGATACAACGACTTATGCTGCATCACTTAATGGCACACAGATTACAAACCAGTTATCAAATGCAGACATTAAGTTAAGTGAAGACCTCGGCGGTACAGATGTCACCTACCTGTCACGTAATGACTGGACAGGGACTTTCCCTACAGAATCCTTGAAAATCATTCTGACAGAAAATCTGATAGCAAAGCTTCAGGATGTACAATACAATGCAGCCGATTATGACGCTGTAGACATGCCGCAGCTGAATGCAGACAACGGCTTAAAGCTAGTCGACATGATCGGGCTTGAATATGATGATCCAAAATGGGAACAGCTGCTGGCTCAGCTCTCATTTGATGATATGGTATCCCTGATTGGAGATTCTTTCCACTGGACAATGCCGATTGAATCTGTGCAGGCACCTGGCACGCGTGATGAAAACGGCCCTCAGGGTCTGACTGCCTCTTTATTCAAAGCAGGAGACGAAGAAGGAAAAACCGCTCTGACAGCAACAGCATTTACATCCGAAGATGTGATGGCTGCTACCTTAAACACCAATCTGATGTATGAAATCGGAAAAGTAATCGCCAACAACTGCATCGCAGCAGATATCGCCTGTCTCTACGGCCCAGGCAGCAATATGCATAGAACCCCATATGGCGGACGAAACTTTGAGTACTATTCTGAAGACGCGTTTCTTTCTGGTGAAATGGGAAAATATGAAGTACAGGCAATGACAGACAGAGGAATCTTCGTAGTATTGAAGCATTTTGCATTAAATGACTGTGAGCAGGATCGAATCGGCCTTGGTGTCTGGCTAAATGAACAGACTGCCAGAGAGATTTACTTAAAGGCATTTCAGGCTCCGGTAGAAGAAGCCGATGCGGGACTGATGGTCGCTTATACTCGATGGGGAGCCATCTGGTCAGGAGGGAACCTTGGTCTGATGCACAATATTCTGCGCGAGGAATGGGGAAAGATCGGCTTAATCATTACCGATAATGTACTCACCTCATATGTAAACGGCCCTGATGGAATCATTTCAGGCGGAGTATCTACGTTTGATGCTATGCTGCCATTAGTAACCAATGCTCTTCCAAAATACAAAAATGATCCTGTTATGGTCACTGCCATGCTGGAAGCATGTCATCAGAATCTTTATTCTATCGCAAATTCGGCAGGCATGAACGGTATCGGCCCGAATACTATTATAAAGAAAAGAAATATCGCAATCGTAACCGGGTTATGGGCAGGCTGTATTGCGGTCGGCATGTTATTTGTAGTATCGCTTGTATTATGGATCATTAAGAAGCAGAGATTTAAGAAGACAGATATTTATATAAATTATAAAGCTGATCTGGCAGAATATAAGGCTCAATCTTAAAATATAAATGGCTGCTTTTCAGAAAACCTTGTAAACAGTCTGGATAAGTATTACATTATGGGGAAGGCGGACGCCGGGTGAGGGGAGCTGTTCTTGACAATCCTTACAATAAATCGGCAAATACAATGCCGTTACGTATTCGCAGTACAAAAAACAGCAGTGCATATATATGCCAACTGCTGTTTCCCTATTTTTATGTGCCTACGACTTTGCCGATATTTTTGCCCGATTCCAAAAGTCAACCGGCTCATCTTCCTGCAGACAGGCCAGCATCCCTTTTTCCTCCAGCATCTTATGAATACTATCCAATGTCTGATCATCATCCGCAGATATAGTATGGTAATGATAACCCGATGTTACATTTTTAAGCAGACTTGATTTCCCGGATCGTATTTTTTCCATAAAATCCTGAATGTCTCTTCGAGAGCGTATTTTCATATCCGCACGCACAATCCCATATACTCGGTGATAAATAAACACATCCCTTACTTTTCCGCCCAGATCTATAATCAAAGTCAGTTCTTCTTCTGTCTGTTCATCAGAATGAAGCATCTTAAAAACCCTGCTGACCTCATGCGCTGTCTGCATTATAACATATCCCCGGCTTGCTGATAAAATATCAGCTCCATTTGCACGCAGTAATGCTATATCCTGAACAATAATCTGACGGCTGACCTGAAGCTGCTGTGCGAGCACAGCCCCGGAAATCGGTTCTTTACTATTAGATAATATTTGAAATAACTGTTTTCTCCGCTGTTCTCCACTCATCGCAGCATACTCTCCTTTCTTTTTATTCATGCCGCTGCTGTTTGTATGCAAAGCTGATTTTTAACCAACTGCATGTAGATTTTTTAATGATAAATCCAAAATAGGCGCAGAATGCGTTAAAGCACCGCTGGAAATATAATCAACGCCCAGATCAATCAGTCCCGCAATATTTTCTTTTGTCACATTACCGGATATCTCTACCTCTGCCCTGCCTGCAATATAATCAACCGCTTCTTTCATCTGCTCATGCGTCATATTATCCAGCATAATAATATCAGCTTCTGCTAAAACAGCTTCTTTCACCATATCAAGCGTTTCTACTTCTACTTCGATTTTGCGTACAAACGGTGCATATTCCTTTGCCATAAGCACCGCATTCTTTACCCCTCCGGCTGCATTGATATGGTTATCCTTCAATAGAACTCCGTCAGACAGATTATATCTATGATTATTGCCGCCGCCAGTACGCACTGCATATTTTTCAAAAATCCGGTTATTCGGAGATGTCTTTCTGGTATCCAGCAGCTTGATTTTTGTATCCGACAGCAGAGAAGCCACAGAATATGTATAAGTTGCAATCCCGCTCATTCTCTGCAGATAATTCAGCGCCGTACGTTCCCCGCATAATAATATACGAATATCACTGCGGACTTTTGCAATCAGCTGTCCTTTATTTACTGCATCTCCATCTGCAGCAAAAAAATCTGTGGATGATGTCTCATCCAACAGTGTAAACACACGCTCAAATACCTGAAGCCCGCAGATCATGCCATCCTGCTTGCAGATTAAATCAACTTCCCCTAGCTGCGCATGAGGCATCACGCTGTTCGTAGATACATCATCGCTGGTAATATCCTCCTGAAGTGCACTCAAAATCAATGGGTCTACATTTAATTTCATTGTTATCGGATCAAACATTTTCTATCATTCCTTTCTATTCTATTTGTAACTATTTTGTGTCCCAATATCATTCGCTTAACGGCCTCCTTGACGATTCTACGTCTGGCGGAACGGATTTGTCTGGCAGCTTATACTGTGTGCGGACTGGAGCAACACTGTGATGAACTAACCGCTAAGGTCCTGCCCGCTGAGTACACTCCCTTACTCATCCGCCTTGCTGATTGCCATCCTGACAGCACGGTAATGTTCCTCTATGACTGCTCCATAATTTTCATAATATTTCACGTTTACTGCTGCAAATAAATCTGTTTCCTGCTGCGGGATGATTCCTTTCATAGCAATATCTTCCGCTGCCCTCTTTGCAAATACAAGGCTTTCCAATAATGAATTACTGGCCAGCCTGTTCCTTCCATGCACCCCATTGCAGGCTGTCTCACCAACTGCATACAGCCGTTCCATAGATGTGCGGCTGCTGTAATCTACCCGAATGCCTCCCATAAAATAATGCTGTGCAGGAACCACCGGGATACATTCTTTCGTAACATCATATCCCATTGTGGCACAATGTGCAATAATATTTGGAAAATGAATCGTTAATTCTTCTTTTGGTATTGTCCTAAGATCTTCCCAGACAAACTGCGTCTGATCTTTTTCCATCTGCGACAGGATTGCTGCTGTAAGCTGATCTCTCGGCAGCAGCTCATCTACAAAACGGTTCATATTTTTATCATAGAGCTTAGCGCCTTCTCCGCGCACGGACTCAGAAATTAAAAAACTGCGTTCATCCTCTTTCGTGTAAAAGGTCGTTGGATGAATCTGGATATAATTTATATCCTTTAAATCAATATTATGGCGCAGTGCCACGGCTACAGCATCACCTGTCAAATGTCTAAAATTTGTAGAATGCTTATACAATCCGCCGATTCCTCCAGCAGCAAGTATCGTAACTGCTGCCCGCACCATCTCGATTTTTGCATTCTCCCTCCTCACCACTGCTCCATAACAAGTATTATTTTCACTTATAAGATCTAACATTTCTGTATACTGCAGCAGTCTGATATTGGGACGCTTGCGCACCTGCCCTAACAATTTACTGGTAATCTCTCTTCCTGTCAGATCTTCGTGAAATAAAATCCGATTCTGGGAATGCGCTCCTTCTCTTGTATACGCAAAATTGCCGTTTTTCTCCCTTTGAAAATCCACTCCATAGCTGAGCAGGTCTTGTATAATCTGCCCTGACGAACGTATCATAATCTCCACGGACGTTCTGTCATTTTCATAATGCCCGGCACGCATCGTATCTTCAAAATAACTTTCATAATCAGAATCATCCTTCAGCACACATATTCCACCCTGCGCGAGAAAAGAATCACTGCTTTCCAGATCTGATTTTGTAATCAGCATGACCTGCATTTCCTGCGGCAGATGCAGCGCGCAATAGAGTCCGCTGCATCCGGTTCCAATAATTAATATATCTGTTTTCATAAAGTATTCTGCTCTTTCTGTCAGCTCTCAGCTGCTCATATGCCTATGGTCTGAAAGCACTCGTTCTACAGCCGCCATGAACTTGTCAGCTCTCAGCTGCATGTATGTCTATCGGCCTAAAAGCATATGTTCTGCGTCTGCCCAAAACTTGTCAGCTCTCAGCTGTATATATGTTCATTGCGCTATTATATCACATGAATATCATACTGACAAGACACATGACAATATAAATATATAGACAAATATATTGACAATACAGCCTGCATTTAATATAATTTTTTTAATTTTGGAACTGTAAACAGGAAAACATAGGAGAAATAAATACATGAAAACAACAAAAACCATTCAGGATGACATTTTAAGATTAAAAAGAGAAAATGACATATGCATCCTGGCCCATGCATACGAGAGCCAGGATATTTGGGAAATCGCCGATTATGTAGGCGATTCTTACGGACTCAGTCTCAAAGCCTCTAAAGCAGACCAGAAAACAATCCTGCTCTGTGGTGTCCGCTTTATGGCCGAAACAGTGAAAATACTTTCACCTCAAAAGAGCGTTCTGCTGTCTCATCCATCTGCCGGATGTCCTATGGCCCAGCAGATGACTGTCGAGCAGCTGAATGACTTAAAGAAAAGCTATCCCGACTACACGGTCGCTGCATACATAAACACTACATCCGAGCTGAAAACAGCCTGCGATGTATGCGTCACTTCTGCCTCTGCAGTAAAAATTATTCGAAGTCTGGAAAACTCAGACATTTTATTTATTCCTGACTGCAATCTAGGTGCATGGGTTTCTAAGCAGATTCCAGAGAAAAACATCCAGCTTGTAAAAGGCGGCTGCCCTGTCCATACAAGGATATCTGCGCAGGAAACAGAACAAATCCGAAGGCTCCACCCAAATGCTATGCTGTTGGTACACCCAGAATGCCTCCCAGAAGTCACCATTCAGGCAGATTATGTCGGAAGTACTACCGGTATCATGGATTATGTGAAAAACAGCTCTGAAAATGAATTTATCATCGGAACGGAAAACAGTATTGTGCAACATCTGCAGTTCGCCTGTCCGGATAAGCACTTTTATGCACTGTCCAAAAACTGTATCTGTAGTGACATGAAGCTGACAACTCTGATGGATGTCTATCGCTGTGTACATGGTACTGGCGGCGAGGAAATTCATCTATCTGATGATGTTATGTCAAAGGCACGCCGCTGTATTGACACAATGTTGAAATATTAACAGATCTTTGCTCTTTTCCCATATTAAAGCAGCTTATGCTCTCTAAAAACTCCGGAAACCCGCATAACTGCTGGATTTCCGGAGTTCACATCAGCTATACGAGCTCCTTACCTGTCACTGGCATGAACATGTATACATACTATATATACAAAAGGAAGTGAAATACAAATAATAACCGGCAACTTTATATTCGTAATGCTTCGTCATCATTCATCCCTCATAAACTTCTTGTTCTTTTTATAATAGTCCTTAACTATCTGAATCTCATGTTTCATACAGCTGTATTATTTTACCTTACTGCTCCACTAACCCATCTTCTGTCAGCCTGCAGACTCTGCTGCATACCTCCTCAATATATTTACGGTCATGAGAGATACTAATAATTGCCCCCGGAAACTCTTTGAGCATCTGCCGGATTACCGGCCCGGACAACGGTGAAAAGTTACGTGTCGGCTCATCTAAAATCAATACGCTTGCACCAGACAGACTCATTTTCAAAAGTAATATTTTTGCTTTCTGTCCGCCGGATAACTGGCTGATCTTGTGATCCATTTCATCTGCCGTATACTTTAATGCTCCCAGATAAGTACGTATCTTTGTCCTCTCTTCTTTCTCCCCGCTCTGGTCCAGGAAATCCACAGGCGTCATCGAAAAATCCAGCAAGTCTTCATAGTTCTGCGGCATGTATTCCGCATAAAGATCTGTTCTGTCCAATAGCTCCTTCGCAATCATTTGAAGCAGAGTCGTCTTTCCAGCTCCATTCATTCCCACAATACATAGTTTTTCAGAACCACGAATCCGAAGATTAATATTTTTAGCAAGAACCCTGTCATGGTCAGGTGTATAGAGCTTTTCTAAGGAATACTCAATCACTGTTTTGCCGGCAGGTATCTTAGACTTTTCACTGCCTATTTTAAAAAAGATTGCCTCTTCTTCCTCCGGCATTTCCGTCATATTTTCATCCTCACGGGCAAATCTCCGCTCCATAGATTTAACCACATGCATTTTCTTTTTCAATAATCGTCCCTTGGAAGGATTCTGCCTTGAGATACTTCCCTGTGCGTGTTCTACACTCTGAAAAATTCTCCTATACTTCTCCTCACGAAGCTTCTTTTCCCGTCGATCATTTTCCGCCCGGCGCTGCTGATTTTCATACTGACTGAAACGTTCCTGAAGGTACTGCTGATAAGACATATGTGCGATGGTATGCCGACACTTCGTCTTTTTCCTGATCTGTTCAATATGGATGACCATATTTGCCGTACGCTCAATCAGCGTTTCATCATGAGATATATACAATATAATATGCCTCCAGCTGAGTATAAATTTTTCAAGCCATTCCAGCGTTTCCAAATCAATATCATTCGACGGCTCATCAAGCAATAAGACATCCGGCTCTGATAAAATCAGCCGCATCATCTGCACCTTCACCTTCTCACCGCCTGATAAAGTACCCATGCACTGGCCGCTATAAAAGACCTCCCCAGTAAATCCAAACATCGCTGCAATTCGATTCAGTTCCTTTGGTGTCTGTTCAAAAAATTGATCTTCCTCCATAAAATATTCATAAATAGTTTTCCCGCAGTCTTCAGGCGGCAGCTCCTGCGGCAGATAACCGAGCTTCTGCCCCTGAATGACCCGTTCTCCTTCTGCTTCACAATAATCAGAAATCATCTGAGGATTATATATCCATTGAAGAAGCGTAGATTTTCCATTTCCCTCCTCTCCTATCATAACTGCTTTATCTCCTTCATTCAATACGCAGCTAAAATTTTCAAAAATGTATCTCAAATCTTTTTTGTGTATAATATTCAAATTTTTAATCTGTAACATAGGGCCTCCTTTTCTATCGGCTTTTCCAAAAAGAAAAAGCCCGTTTTCGTATCCGAAAACAGACTCACGCAAAAAACCCTATATTTTCTGAAAACAGACATACAAAAAGGGCTGAATAAAGCGAGATAATCTAATTCGGCATACGCAGACAACCTAGTGAATCAATCGTAAATTCCACAGATCAAGATCATGATTTACAATCTATCACTAAGTATTTAATATTTGCAGCATCCAAATCAAATTATCTATTAATCATTCTCTCACCCTGCACATCTGTGCCCTTTCTTTTTATTCTCACATATTATACACAAAAATATTCTAAAATGCAATACTATATTTCATTCAAAAAAAGCAATCGGTCACAATTCCTGACTCGTAAATCAATGTCATTAACTTAGCGACCTCCCTGACGATTCTGCGTCTGACGGGATGGATTTGTCTGGCGGCTCATGATTTCACCTCCATTAAAAACGCTCCTTAAACGTCCTTACAGAGTATGAGCCGCCAGACAAATCCGTCCCGCCAGACACAAAATCTGGTTATGTAAGGCTTAAGTTAATGACATTGCCCGTAAATAGTAACTACAGTTCAGCCTTCGGCTTCACTGTAACGAAATCAGACTCATTGAAAGTTTACTGCAGTTCAATATTTTCAATTAATTACATAAAAAACTAGCTTGTAAACAATTATTGTCAGTATGTAAACTAGTATATACTTGCCTTTTCAAATTCAATCTGCGATACTGAGCATAACAAAGCAAAAGGAGGTCATGCTTATGAAAAAACTTTTTATAATCCCTTTATTATGTGCTTCTCTTTTTTTTGGTTCTACTTCAGCATTTGCGGCAGAGCCTATTGAAGTAGAAGGTCCTGTTCGGCAGACCGTTGCAGCTGCAGGAGACGGAAGAACTCGTGCTTCTTGGGGACAAGGTAAGTTAACACACGCCAACCCTCTTGGCCGTAAGCCATGGGCTTACGCAACTTCTTCTACTTACTCAGGAACTTGTTTCAAAATTAAAGCAAGAACAAAAGTAATCAGCGACGGTCAGACAGATTACACATCTTGGGCTGTTAAAGAAAACGCTTCCTCTGTTACATCTGCTACAATGATTGCAAGAACAGAAGAAAACGTAACTTTTAACGGACTTCACGAATTTAAGGATACTTCATCTTCCGGTTGGCAATACGCTACAACATCTGCAAGCTATTGATGTTCCATAAGTCTTTGAAAAAAACTGCAGTCATAGCTATTATGTCTACGGCTGCAGCTTTTTTCATATGTTTTTCTTATTTTGGGTTGAATAATCGTGTATCCCATTTACAAAATCCGGAAGATGAACATTTAATTGGGAATGGCGTTTATTTCAACATTTTTACAGACAAAACCAGAAATGAAAAAACTACCGGTATCTTTTCCAAAGTTGATAATAATACTATATTTTATGCATCTATTCAAAACTCTGGCAAAGACCGCCATATGAAATTAAAAGGTTACTTAAATTATTTCAATTCGCCGCTTGAATTTTTAGACACATCCTATAGCGAAGATGACATCTATTTACTAGACGGAGATAATATTTTAATACCTTTTAAAATCACATCTACAATCAAACCAGATACAAACTACAAACTCCTACTTTCTCTGTTTATTGGAACTGACCAATACGAAGAAACTATGCATTACCAAACCACGCAGCATACACTATCTTACGATTATTTTATTCAAAACACTTCAGACAGCCAGACCGTTAATTTAACTATGAAAGAAGATGAGAATACTCAATACACCCTTTTAGACTTTCCTGGAGTTGTTTTAAATACAGATTTCAAGAATACTGCATCTGTAAAATTACCTCCATATAAGTTAACGGTAAAAGCCGGAGAATCATTTAAATTATCTTATAAAATAGGACACATAACAGGAAATCATACATTGCTGCTTGTGACTATCAATTATCAGCAAGCAGTTATGAATAACAATGCTGCTGCACTACTAATAAATACACCTGAAGATTATCTGGCCTCTGGCATAATCACCCTTACAGCGCCAAGTAAAAAAGGGAGATATGAAGTGTGTGCTGTTGCAATTCCGTCTCCTACGCTGCCAAATGTTTTTGAACTACTGGAAAATGCTTACCGCTTCACATTATATGTCCAGTAGCCAACGTGTTTGAAAAAGCTCTAGAAGGCATACTTGTCGTTTTAGGAACTTCACAATAAAAAAAATATAATAATCCAAACGAAATTGCAATATTTAAGACAATGAGTATTGCAATTTTTTTTGAAAAATTATTTTTATACAATCTTTTTGTCAAATAATAGCTCCAATAAAAAGGTATCAAAAAATGCTTTATATTAATTTTTATTTCAACAATGTTTTCGACTTCCAATTCTGCATCATTCAACCGTACTAAACTTCCATGTTCGATCTCATTGATCTCTAGTGGTTTTTCACATTTCTTTTCTTCTACATCTGCTGCATTTTTATTTTCTAAAAGATCGCTTGTATCCATCTCATATAATTCACATATTTTTTTAAAATTTTCTAAATCCGGCAAACATACATTATTTTCCCATTTGGATATTGACTGCCTAGAAATAAGTAGTCTCTTAGAAACCTCCTCCTGCGACATATTCTTCCCTTTTCTGGCTTCCTTTAATTTATTCCCTAATGTCCCCATGTGTATTCTCTCCATACTAATCAAAACGCTTTTAAAAAATTCTAAAACAGTATAACTGCGAACTGCCGCCATCCTGCCTATTGAAAGTATGTTATATCGAAACAAAGATCAAACTGCAATTTTCTAACTTTCCAAATACCTCACCATTTTCCCATGAGCCCGCGCATAATCGATCTCTGACCTTGTGCTCTCCCCGATATATCCTCCGACATTAATTACAAATATTTCATCTGACAGATCAATCTTCCGTTTATGCATATCATCCAGCATCTCTTTTGTCCTTGTCAGCGTGCCCTCATCCATATTCTCCCATACTTCCGAATCACCGCCATGCCCAAAAAGCCCTACTGAAATTACAATATTTCCTTCCAGAGTCAGCTGTTTTTGTACTTTGATAAATTCTTCTTTAAACCTAGTACTTCCACACAATGTAACTACCGGATATTTTCTGTATGGCACAAATTCATCCTGATAGCTGATTCTGCTTGGATGTCTCGGCTTATGCCCTTTCTTGTCCCGTATACAGTATACTTTATCAGAAAACTGTAATAAATATTCTAATGCCCTCTGCTTTGCTTTTAAATAACGATCTTCAACTCCCCACGCAGCCACAATCACATCTGCATCACACAAAATCTGCTCATGTCTTTCCCAACGCACTTGCTGAGATTCATCAATTCCTTCCTGCTCTGTCGAAACCGTCTCGAACAGGTTAATCATTATCAGTTCCCCTATATCATACTGATACAAATACCTGCTGATTTTTGTCAGAGTCAAATCACTATGATGATCACAGGCTGTGCTTGGATTTATCCCAACTACTACTGCCTTTCGACAAGAATCAGGGTTAATTTGCACTTTAATACTGATCCTTCTATTATCTTCAAACACGCTGTCAAATGGATCAACTATTAATTTAGAATTTAATTTATACTTTTTTTGAAACATAATTTATCTGCTATTCTATAATTCCTAATTCCTGAATTCTCCCATATACTTTTTCAAATACATGTTTCAGTCCCCGATAACTTTTACTCTTTGCCAGCCTAATAAATGCTTCTTCATTGAACTTGAGATCTGTATATTTTACAAACTTAAACGCAAGCTCTCTTAATGTCTCTGTCGTATTAAACATCTGACTGAGCGTATCCCTCGCATCACATTCAAAATAATCAGCAACCAGCGCACAGTTAAAATCAAACAACGGTGCCAGATGCTCAATCACACCCGTATTATTATTCATCAAAAAACCGTAATTTTGTGTATGCCGATCCGTATTAATAATTATATAATCTAATACTGGTATCGTGGCAAATTCACTTCCCCAGCGATCCAGACAATATTCCCGGAAGTCAATTCCACGCCTCTTACAGTACTCTATGACCTCCCACGCTTCAATAAACGAATGCTCTTCCTTGACAAAATTCTGACAGATTGAGACATATGCCGTACCGCTTGCAGTATCTTTTATATCGCTTAAATATACGATACTGTCAATCCGGTTTTCGAAGCATTCAAGAATCTCGGAAGCCAAAATCTCCATTCTTGTATTTACATAATCATTTGTCTTATCCGACTTTAATAGATACAAACTGTCACCCAGGTAAATCCATCCTTTTCGAAACAGCCCTTTCGTCGTCAGCTCCGGACAGATTGGATTTGTCGTCAATGTAGGGCTGAACCCCGTTAAAGACAAGTCTATAATATCCCGCAGCTTGTTCTGCCTGATATTAATCTTTGACCAGTCTGTCTTTTCATCATCATCCTTGACCCAAAAACTGTCAATAATTGATACTCCCTTGCAGCTGATGCAGATATTCACCCTGTTATCTATAGAATCTACCTGTGGTATTTGAAATGCCGCATAAATCTGCTTTGCATTATCCCTTGATAAAGACAGCACTCTGCTGCTTAAATAATCTTTGACTGCTTGTACATTATGTAAAATATCCTTTAACTTCGTCGAAAGCCTTATATTCGATCGAAGACAGAATGGCAGGAGATCGTTTCGAATTACTTCTACGACAAAATCCTCCATATCAAAATAAAGTATTTCCGTATTCTTTAGCATTAAATACATTTTCTACCACCGTCTAACTTCTCCGGAGCTCTGTCCGGCTTATGACCTGTTACTATGATCCGGAGCTCTGTCCGGCCTGTTTCCTTATGATTCTTACCAGTACGATATTCGGCTTATGCCATTTATTCTCACAGCTTTATCCGATCTGTACTTTTTATTCTTCTTCAAACACTACAATGCTCATCCAGACAGAAATTAGACTTTATTACATCCTGATTCCACACCATTGCTGCGTAATAATGGACAAATTTACATCGCTGTCGAAGTTTTACCTTATACTGATACAAAAACAATCGCACTAAAGTCGAATTTCTGCCCGAACGAAGTACTAGCCTATACCTCTTTTCTAGGAGATCTGTCTGGTCTATGCCGGTCTAAACCGGTTTCTTATTTACACGTCTTCCTTTCTTCTTCCCCTCTTCCTGTTTATTCTTCTTGCCCTTTGATTCATCTTCCTTCTTTATTTTCTTTTCTTTTAATTTTTTATAGCTGCCCGGATGATCTCTTTCCCCAGCCTCATCATCTTTAGCTTTTTTTATATTATCTCCCTTTTCAGATTCTTCGGATTTTGCTTTTCTTAACTTCACCTTTTTACAGCTGTTCATCTCATCCCCTGCTTCCGGCTCTTCGACTTTCGCTTTTTTTAACTTCACCTTTTTGCAGCTGTTCATCTTATCTTCTGCTTCCAGCTCTTCGGCTTTTGCTTTTTTTAACTTCGCTTTTTTATAGCTGCTCATCTCATCCTTTGCTTCTGGTTCTTCGGCTTTTGCTTTTTTCAATTTTACTTTTTTATAACCATTGATATCATATTTTTCTTCATACCCTTCGAAATATGCGACATAATCCGCATTTTTACGCTCTCTTATGCTTTTAATGTAACCATGCGTATCGAACTCTGCAAATCCTCCCAGCTCAATAATCGCCACTGCCACATTGGAACAATGTGCCCCAATACGCTCTAGATTCGCCAATAAATCATTAAAGGCAAATCCCTGTTTCAGCTCACACTTACCATGCTGAAGCCGCTTGATATGGCGCATTTTTAATTCATCGCACAAAACACCTATCAGCTCACGCAGAGGCTCTACCTTTGCAGCTGTATATCTGTCATCATCCATAAAAGATATCACTGTCAGGTCTACAATCTCGGAAACCGCTGATTCCAACACATCCAGCTCATATCTTCCTTCTTTTGAAAAATCAAATTTCTTTTCGTGCAGCTCATTCGCCACTTTGGAAATATTGCTTGCATGATCTCCCAGCCGCTCAAAATCACTCAATGAATGCAAAAACTTAGATACATCTGTATTCTGTACAGCAGTCATTTCCCGTCCAGTCAGCTGCATCAGATAGCTTCCCAGCTTATCTTCGTATTTATCAATCAGATTTTCTTTTTCCTGAACCTGATTAAACTTTTCCTCTGTATATTCTGACAACAATTCTAATGCATACCGGATATTTTTCTGAACCTTCTTTGCCATGCCGTTCATTGCCTGATGACTCTGGGCAATCGCAAGCGGCGGATATGCCAGAAAACGTTCTTCCAACAGATCAAAATCTGCCTGATCCTCTTTATCCTCCTCAGTATCTTTAATCAATAAAAATACTATCTTTTCAATCGTTTTAATAAACGGACTTAATACAATAATCGTCGCCATTCGAAATACAGTATTCATCAGAGCAATTCGAATCGGACTCATGACCATATCCATAAATTCAAAATGAACAAATGCATGTACTGTATAAAAGACGATTGACCAAAACAACATGCCAAATAAATCATTCAGCAGATAAATCAGCGCTGTCCTTTTTCCATTTTTATTCGTCCCAATCGAAGATAACAGTACCGGACACGCTGCTCCTACACCAATACCCATTGTAATCGGCAGCGCTGCCGCAAACGTAATTCCTCCTGTGACTGACAGCGCCTGCATGATTCCGACAGAAGCAGAAGCACTCTGCAGCACAGCGGTAAACAAGATTCCGACCAAAATACCCATAAAAGGATTTGTAAACATCGTCAGTGCGTGGACAAAATGCTCATTGCTCTTTAACGGTGATACTGCGCTGCTCATTGTCTGCATACCAACCATTAATATAGAAAATCCAAGCATAATATCACCGACATTGCGATAAGACGCTTTTTTCACAAACATCTTAAATATAATGCCTGCTACTGCTACTACCGATGAAATAGTTGCTGTGGACAGCAGCTGCGCGATTCCCCCGGTTCCTTCAATATAAGAAAGACAAAGAATCCATCCTGTGATACTGGTGCCGATATTTGCTCCCATGATAATGCCGATCGCCTGTGCGACCTTCATCATCCCTGCATTTACAAACCCTACAACCATTACAGTAGTAGCTGAAGAAGACTGAATGATTGCAGTGACTGCCATGCCAAGCATAATACCCTTGAGTGGTGTATTCGTCAGCTTATATAAAATAAGCTCCAGCTTCTCTCCTGCTGCTTTCTTTAAACCGTCGCCCATTAGGGACATGCCGAATAAAAATAACGCCACGCCGCTCAACAATGATAATATTAGTGTGAATCCTTCCATCTGCTTATTTTCCTTTTCATCCGTATGCCGTTAAAGATAATTTTCATTACTGTTTCACACCCAATATCACTAACCTAGTGACCGCCCATAGACTGTTTTTTTCATTAACCAGTGACTAAGCTTTGTCCTGTTTTTGTTTTCTACAATCTCCCGGACGTTCCACAATCAGCAGGACAGACATTGGCTTATATCTGCTCAAACACTTCTTGTTTGGACAGTATCAGTAAATACGATTTGTCAGGCAGGCTGACCAATTATCGACTATTATATCGTTATCATAAAGCAACGCTGAATGACAACATTGTGTCCATAACATTATTATTGACAATCTTTTACACATATTTTACATTTTACCATATCCTGCGCAAAAAAAAAAGAAAAAAATAGGCCGTTCAGAATCGTTCTAGATTACGCTCATCCACATTATGGATCGCCGCAAACCATAGGTAGTACAGCAGCACACACGAAAATACCATACTTTAGATTCACTATGATTTCCGCAGCGCAGTACTAATACATTCTGATACAGCCTATATTCTTTATTACAATTTATTTATCTCTCCAGATAATGCGCCCTTTTGTCAGATCGTATGGAGACATCTCAATCGTAACTTTGTCTCCCGGCAATATACGTATAAAATTCATACGCAGCTTTCCGCTGATATGCGCAAGAATCTGATGCCCATTCTCCAGCTCTACCTGAAACATTGCATTCGGCAGTTTTTCGACTACCTTTCCTTCTACTTCAATTACATCTGCTTTTGACATTTTCATTCCTCCATTTATTATACTCGCGATCATTAAAATCTGCCTATGAATCATTTATTATACTCGCGATCAAGTCTGTCTATGAAACCCGACTTATGATTGCTGTCGATTTATACTCTATAGAAAAATTTATCACTCGTAAGTATATATTCAAGGCATCTTGTATATTTTTACATGCTAAATCGCTTTTCTGCGTCCTGCATGATTCATATGCATAGACGCATAAACCGCTGCCAGTTCCTCTGCTTCTTCTTCTGTCACCGACAATAATTCGGGTCCATCTGCAGTAATCAGGATTGTATTTTCATAATGCGCAGATAAAGAGCCGTCCGCTGTGGAAGCCGTCCAGCCATTATCCGACCATCGTACCTGCCATGTCCCGATATTAATCATTGGTTCCACGGCAAGTGTCATTCCAGACATCAGACGCATTCCCCTGAAACGCTGCGGGTAATTTGGAATCTCCGGCGGTTCATGCATATGTCTGCCGATCCCGTGACCTACCAGGTCACGAACTACACCATAACCATAGCTCTTTGCATAATTTCCAATCGCTCTGGAAATATCAAAGAGTCTGCACCCCGCCTTCGCATACTTCATTCCTGCAAAAAAACTGAGCTTTGTCCGCTCAATCAGATCCGATGCCTGTTGTGATATAGTACCAACACCAATCGTCCTTGCAGCATCTGACTGATAGCCTTTATATATTACCCCAGTGTCAAGGCTTATAATATCGCCTTCCTTCACAATCCGATTCTTATTTGGAATTCCATGAACCACTTCATCATTTAAAGATACACAGACAGACGCTGGAAATCCCTGATAATTTAAAAATGAAGGAATGCAGCCATAACTCCGTATTAATTCCTCGCAGATACGGTCAATATCCAAAGTAGACATTCCGGGCACGATCTCTGCGGCCAGTTCTTTATGCACTCTGCCCAGAATCCTTCCCGCTGCCCGCATCAGTTCTATTTCCTTTGCAGATTTGATAGCTGCCCGCATCTTTACGCTCCCAGTATTCCTACAATAGCGTTAAATACATCTTCCATCGGCTGCGTACCATCTACAGATTTTAAAATATCCTGTTTTTTATAATAATCAATCAACGGCTGTGTCTGCTCATGATAAACACTCAGACGCTTTTGTACCGTTTCCGGCTTATCATCATCTCTTAATACAGTCTGCGCGCCGCAGGCATCACAGACACCTTCTGCCTTCGTCGGATTAAATTCGATATGATAGGTAGCTCCGCAGCTCAAACAAGCCCTGCGTCCGCCCATACGATTTACGATATTCTCATCCGGTACATCTACGTCAATCGCATAATCCATCTTCTGTCCGATTTTATTCAAAGCCTCATCCAATGCTTCTGCCTGTGGAATTGTACGCGGGAATCCATCCAGAACAAATCCATTCTTACAGTCATCCTGCTGAATACGATCCATCACCAGATCACAGGTCAGCTCATCCGGCACTAATAAGCCCTGATCCATATACTCTTTCGCTTTCTTTCCAAGCTCCGTTCCGTTTTTGATATTTGCACGGAAAATATCTCCGGTTGATATATGCGGAATCGAATATTTCTCCGCAATCCTCTTCGCCTGTGTCCCTTTTCCTGCGCCTGGCGCACCTAGCATAATAATTTTCATGTTATCTCATTCCTCCTATTTATCTATCTATATGATCTACTCGCAGCATATATTTTATCAGCCAAATGCTGCATCGCTGTTATTGAACAGCCTTTTGAAGCTGAACAACGCTTACATCCACAATACCATAAACCGCTTAATTTTTCTACTGAAACTTCATATTTTTTCCTGTTGCTCCGCCTTTATTTTTATTATATCATCAATAGAAAGTCCAACAAACTCAGCAATCTTTTCAAGCGCTATCGTTCCATCCTCCAACATTTTATTAGCAGCATTTATTGCACCTTCCTTCCTTCCTTCCTTTCTTCCTTTTTGTAAAGATTCATTTCTCATATCTTCCATAATTCGGCACATCTCCTGCACTCCTTTCGGATTTTCTTTTAGATAACGTGTTTTTTCTGCCATCAATTCAAAATTCATATCGTCTGCCCTTGTACAGTTAAAATCATGCATAAGTTTTCCAATCTTAGATTCTCCCCGATATTCCCCGTTCACATAAAGAATATGTTCTCCATCTTCAAAAGACCTGCCTGTGGCAAGGTTCATCCTCTCAATCGGATAAATCGGCTCCCCTTTACTATAAAAATCTTTCTCGATAATAAAGATTGTATAAGTGTCTGGCAGTTCTTTAAATTCCTGTCCTGAACGAAGATTCTCTACATCCATCACACTGGAATGGTATCTCGCCCTGTGCGGGTCTGCTCCTTTTTCCTGCCTTTGAATCTCCATATCATACCTCTTCCCCGCTGAATCTGTTCCATATGCATCCAGACAGATCGAACGCGCCCCAGCCAGCCTTTTCATATCCTTTTGCGTTTCGCATTTAGTAATCATCAAGTCCTGCTTATCCGTGATAATTCGCAATACAAACTCTGCCAGTGGTATATTATCCTTGAAAAGACAACGCATAAAATCATCATCAATAGGCCGCAATTCACTCAGACGCTGTAAATCTTCCTGATGCTGCTGTTCTGTCGCTGTCAAGATCTCTACCTGCCCTTCCGTACGTTTTCGTAGCTCCATACTACCATAAACATCCTAATTTTACAAGCCAGTATATTTCCGATCAGCGTTTATAGTTATTTCACAGTTACTTTTCACACCTTGACCAGACACCCACTGTCTGGTCAAGGTCTAAGAATGCGGCTTGCCATGCATCCGGCTCTTCGCCAAAGGTCAACTTTCATGAGCCGGATGCCGTTACTTTTTACAGCACAGCCGCTGTCTGGCTAGGTGTGAAAAGTAATCTTACCAGTTACCCTTTCATATCGTCCGTAAGCCTTTAAACCATAATGCATTTGATAAAACAGCCGGGTGAGGGGAGCTGTCCCATCTTTTGTGACGTTGGAAGAATGTTTAGAATCCCTTAGTATTCTGTCCAACAACCAGGCGGCGAAGCCGAAGAGACACCTTTAGCTTCCGGCGGAGCCGGGGCGGACTAGGTTTCTCGCCCGTCCGGTGCCACAGCGTAACCTACAGAATACTTAGGGATTCTTAACATTCTGTAAAAGTCGCAAAAGATGGGACAGCTCCCCTCACCCGGCGTCACCCCCCATAATGAATCAACATACTCCCAAATGAAAAAGAGAGATACAGCCGAAACTGTATCCCCCCGCATTCTTATTCACTTAAAAATCCCTTATAGTAGCGAACTACCATTCTGGATTCAATCTGCTTAATTGTCTCAATTACAACACCTACAATAATAATAATTGATGTGCCGCCAAAAGAAACACGCGCATTAAATACCCCATTAAAGAAGATTGGAATCACTGCACAGATCGACAAACCTACAGCGCCGATAAATACAATATAATTCAAAATCTTCGTCAGATATTCACTCGTCGGCTTACCCGGCCGAATGCCAGGGATAAATCCGCCCTGCTTCTTCATATTATCTGCAATCTCCAGAGGATTGAAGGTAATCGAAGTATAAAAATATGCAAACGCGACAACTAAAACCAGATATACTACGAGTCCAATAGACAATACAGGGTCATTCGGATCGCACCAGTTACTCTGCTGCAGTCCTTTTAAGAGCTTTCCGCCGATACTTGTGCCTCCGTCCACACCCAGAAGGCCACAGATTACTACCGGGAACTCCATAATGGACTGTGCAAAGATAATCGGAATGACACCGCCCGTATTCACTTTCAATGGAATAAACGAGCTCTGTCCGCCTACCGTCTTTCTGCCCTGAATCTTCTTCGAATACTGTACCGGAATCTTACGTTCTGCATCCTGCAGAATGATTACAAAGATGACTGTTACAAGAATAATCGCAAGAATAATCACTGCGGCAAGCACGCCTCTTGCAATCTTCTGGCCCTTTACAAACTGCTCGTACAATGTGGACATGTCAGCAGGAATCCTGGATATGATATTGATGACTAATACGATCGAAATACCATTTCCTACGCCTTTTTCCGTAATCTGTTCACCAATCCACATCAATACCGCAGAACCGGCTGTTAAGATACATACTACCTGAATAACAGAAAGTGCATTGAAGTTCGTCAGGTATCCCATTCTTCCGAATCCGATTGACATTGCAATTGATTCGATTAAAGCAAGCGCTACCGTTACATAACGGGTAATGCTTGCTATTTTCTTTCTTCCATCTTCACCGTCACGCTGCATTTCTTCCAACTTTGGAATTGCAATCGTAAGCAGCTGCATGATAATGGAAGAAGTGATATATGGCGTAATGCTCAATGCAAAGATGGACATTTCATTGAATGAGCCGCCGGTAATTGCATCAAAAAAGTTAAATGCACCGTTAGTCTGTGAATTGAACCACTCTGCAAATAAAGCAGAGTCAATGCCTGGGCATGGAAGCTGTGATCCAATACGAATTACGATCGTCATCAGGAACGTATATACCAGTCTGTCACGGATTTCCTTAACCTTGAATGCATTACGAAGTGTCTGAAACATTAGATCACCTCTGCTTTTCCACCAAGAGCTTCAATCTTTTCCTTAGCGCCTGCGCTGAAGGCATTGGCCTGAACTGTGAGCTTCTTGGTTAATTCTCCATTTCCAAGAATTTTAACGCCGTCTCTTGGATTTTTAACGATTCTATTCTCGATTAACATATCAATCGTAACCGTAGAATCATTTTCAAATCTCTCAAGTTCTGATACATTGATTCCAACGATTATCTTAGAATTGATATTCTTAAAACCTCTCTTTGGCAATCTTCTGTATAATGGCATCTGGCCGCCCTCAAAACCTGGTCTTGGTGCTCCTGAACGAGCCTTCTGACCTTTGTGTCCCTTACCGGCTGTCTTTCCATTGCCTGAACCATGTCCGCGTCCTTTTCTAAATCGATCTTTTCTGGAGCCTTCTGCAGCCTTTAAGCTTGATAAGTCCATTCTGACACCTCCTTATCTGAATTATGCTTCTTCTACTTCTACTTCTTCTACTTTTATATATGGAGCAATCTTACGGAGAGCACCCTTTGTGCAGTCATTATCCGGAAATGTCTTCGTCTGATTTAATTTCCGAAAACCCATACTCTCTATAATCTTGCGGTTTCTCGGCTTAGAGCCGATCTTCGACCTTATCAGTGTTACTTTTAACATTTTCACTGCCATTTTTTGCCTCCTATCCCAGGATCTCTTCTACAGCCTTGCCGCGGAGTCTCGCAACCTCTTCCGGAGATTTCAACTGACTCAGAGCAGTAATTGTAGCAAGTACGACATTCTGCTTATTGTTCGATCCTAATGATTTTGTACGGATGTTTTTAATGCCTGCTAATTCGCACACGCTTCGTGCAGGACCGCCTGCGATAATACCAGTACCTTCTGGAGACTTCTTCAGCAGTACGGAAGCACCGGTATGCTTGCCCTGAATATCATGCGTAATACTATTATTCTCATCCAATCTTACAGTAATGAGCTTTTTCATAGCATCTTCCTTGCCCTTGCGGATTGCCTCGGGAATTTCTGCTGCTTTACCCATTCCTGCGCCTACATGTCCGTTGCTGTCACCAACAACTACTAAAGCTGAAAAGCGCATGTTACGTCCACCCTTTACAACTTTCGTGACACGTTTGATTGCTACAACGTTTTCTGTTAATTCTAACTGACTAGCATCAATTATTTCACGTTTCATGTAAATGTTTCCTCCTACTTAGAATGTTAAACCAGCTTCTCTGGCTGCATCTGCCAAAGCCTGAACCTTGCCGTGATAGATATATCCGCCTCGGTCATAGACAACCGTTGTAATACCTTTTTCCAATGCACGCTTCGCGATTACAGTACCAACCTGCGCTGCTGCCTCTACGTTATTAGTCTTTTCCACTGCTTCCTTTATCTCTTTTTCCAGAGTCGAAGCAGCAACGAGGGTATTTCCAGCTACATCGTCAATAATCTGGGCGTACATATGATTATTGCTTCTAAAAACTGCCAGACGTGGTCTTTCTGGTGTCCCAGAAATACGATTACGCAGTCTTCTGTGTTTATTTAAACGAACCTTAGCTCTTGATTCCTTCCTAACCATCTTTTGACACCCCTTTCATTATTTCTTACCAGTCTTACCAACTTTACGCCTAATAACTTCGTCAATATATTTAATACCTTTGCCCTTGTATGGCTCTGGTCTTCTTTTATCTCTGATTTCAGCCGCATATTGGCCTACCTTTTCTTTATCAATTCCTTTGATGGTAATTTTATTGCCTTCTACTACAGACTCAATTCCATCCGGGTCTTCCATAATAACCGGATGCGAATATCCCAGATTCAATGTCAGCTTATTGCCTGCCTTAGCGGCTCTGTAGCCTACGCCGTTTACCTCCAGCTGCTTTGTGTAGCCTTCTGTAACGCCTACTACCATATTATTAATCAACGTCCTTGTCAGACCATGCAAGGATTTCATTTTCTTCAAATCATTCGGTCTGGAAACTAATACATGTCCGTCTTCCTGCTTTATCTCCATTTCAGACGGCAGCACCCTGCTCAGCTCACCCTTTGGTCCCTTCACAGTAACTTTATTATTTTCTGCAATTTCAACAGTTACGCCTGCTGGAATCGCGATTGGCATTCTACCTATACGTGACATGCCCGTACCTCCTATTCATGCTTGAAATAGTAAATTATTATTTACCATACAAATGCTAATACTTCTCCGCCAACCTGAAGCTTTCTGGCCTGTTTATCTGTGATAACGCCTTTGTTGGTAGATAAGATCGCGATTCCTAAACCGCCGAGTACGGAAGGAATTTCCTCCTTGCCCGCATACACACGAAGCCCCGGCTTAGAAATCCGCTTGATGCCTGTAATGACCTTTTCATTCTTATCCGCACCGTATTTTAATGTAACGCGGATCGCCTTGAAATTACCATCATCAACAATATCATATTTCGTGATATATCCTTCATCTGCAAGAATGTCAGCAATGGCAACCTTCATCTTAGATGATGGAATATCTACTGTATCATGTTTAGCAGTATTTGCGTTACGGATTCTTGTAAGCATATCTGCGATTGGATCACTCATTGTCATGATTGAATTTTCCTCCTTAAATATTATCTGGGTGTCTTCGCCTACCAGGAAGCTTTCTTCACTCCCGGAATCTGCCCCTTGTATGCTAATTCACGGAAGCATACACGGCAGACACCGTATTTCCTTAATACAGAATGTGGACGACCACAGATCCTGCAGCGTGTATATTCTCTGGTAGAGAATTTCTGCTTGCGCTGCTGTTTTACTTTCATAGAAGTCTTAGCCATATTTAAAATTCCCTCCTAATTACTTTTGAAACGGCATATTGAACTGCGTTAATAACTCACGGGCTTCTTCATCTGTCTTTGCTGTAGTAACGAAAATAATGTCCATACCGCGTACCTTATCGATCTTATCAAATTCAACTTCCGGGAAAATCAGCTGTTCCTTGATACCAAGTGCATAATTGCCCCTGCCGTCAAACGCATTTGGATTCACACCACGGAAATCACGTACACGAGGCAGTGCTAAGTTTACAAGGCGATCTAAAAACTCATACATTTTCTCGCCTCTTAATGTTACCTTACAGCCAATCGGCATTCCTTCTCTGATCTTAAAGTTCGCGATGGAATGCTTTGATACAGTCTTGATCGGTTTTTGTCCTGAAATCAGCTCCATATCGCTCATAGCTGCTTCTAATATTTTCGCGTTTTCCTTTGCTTCGCCGATACCCATGTTGATTACGATCTTATCCAGCTTCGGCACCTGCATACGATTTTTATATCCGAATTTTTTGATCATAGCATCTACGATCTCATTCATATACTGATCTTTTAATCTGCTCACTTTTGGACCTCCTTCCTTCTATTCGTACTTAGTCAATAATATCACCAGTAGATTTTGCAAAACGGACTTTCTTATCTCCGTCAAACTTAAATCCGATTCTTGTCGGCTGTCCTTTATGCAGATACATTACGTTCGAAATATGAATTGGCCCCTCCTGGTGTACAATCCCACCCTGCTGGTTCTGCATAGATGGTTTTGTATGCTTAGTAATCATATTAACGCCTTCTACCAGAAGCGTATTTTTCTTTCGATTTATGGCGATAACCTTACCTTCTTTATTCTTATCTCTTCCGGTAATTACCTTGACCATATCGCCCTTTTTTATTTTTAACATTGCCATCCTGCTACCTCCTATAATACTTCCGGAGCCAGAGAAACAATCTTCATAAAATGCTTCTCACGAAGCTCCCTTGCGACCGGCCCGAATATACGGGTTCCTCTTGGAGTCTGATCATCTTTTATTATAACTGCAGCATTTTCATCAAATCTGATGTAAGAGCCATCATTACGGCGTGTACTGCGTACCGTACGTACAACAACTGCCTTTACAACATCGCCTTTTTTAACAACGCCGCCTGGTGTTGCATCTTTTACAGTGGCAGTAATCACATCACCAATATGCGCATATCTTCTTGTGGAACCGCCCATAACACGAATACAGAGCAATTCTTTTGCTCCAGTGTTATCAGCAACCTTTAGTCTGCTTTCCTGCTGTATCATGCTGGAATCCTCCTTGTACTATTTTCCCGTACCTGCCAGACTTACATTAGCAGATACACAATCCATTTTCTGCTTTAAGCAGCAAAGACCTGCTGCTTATTTTGCTCTTTCAATAATCTCGACAAGTCTCCATCTTTTCTCTTTTGACAATGGTCTTGTCTCCATTACTTTTACAGTATCACCGATCCTGCAGTCATTGTTTTCATCATGAGCTTTTAATTTATAAGTTCTTTTTACAATCTTATTGTATAATGGATGGCGTACATTGTTTTTTACAGCAACCACGATGGTCTTCTGCATTTTGTCGCTTACAACAACGCCGATACGTGTTTTTCTAAGATTTCTGCTCTTTTCTTCCACGATTTATAATCTCCTTTCCCAGTTTAGAATTAGGCATTTGCTTTTTCTGTAATAACGGTCTGAATTCTGGCAATATTTTTTCTAACTTCTTTGATTCTGCCTGTATTCTCCAGCTGGTTGGTTGCATTCTGGAATCTCAAATTGAAAAGTTCTTTTTTAGCTTCTGTCAACCGGATATTTAAGTCTTCCGGTGTATAAGTCCGTAATTCTTCTAAATATTTACTTGCTTTCATTTGATTCACCGCCTTCTAATTCTGCACGCGAAACTACTTTACATTTACAAGGTAATTTGTGTGTAGCAAGACGCAACGCTTCTCTTGCAATCTCTTCTGAAACTCCGTCGATTTCAAACAGCACACGTCCCGGCTTTACTACAGCTACCCAATATTCTAAGGATCCTTTACCAGAACCCATTCGAGTTTCTGCTGGTTTTGCAGTTACAGGTTTATCAGGGAAGATCTTGATCCAAATCTTACCGCCACGCTTTACATAACGGGTCATTGCGATACGGGCTGCCTCAATCTGGTTTGATTTAATCCATGCCGGCTCTATAGCTACGATACCGTAAGAACCATTCGTAATCCGGTTGCCTCTCATGGCCTTGCCTCTCATGGAACCACGGAACTGTTTTCTATGCTTTACTCTTTTAGGCATTAACATAATTACTGAGCGCCTCCTTCCTTATTTCCTTTTATCGGAAGTATCTCTCCTTTGTAAATCCATACTTTTACACCTACCTTGCCGTAGGTTGTATCTGCTTCAGCGAATCCATAGTCTATGTCCGCTCTTAATGTCTGAAGCGGAATATTTCCTTCAGAATAGAATTCTGTACGAGCCATATCTGCACCGCCGAGACGTCCCGATACAGCTGTCTTGATACCCAGCGCACCTGCTTTTAAGCTTCTTGACATGCAGGATTTCATTGCACGGCGGAAAGAAATACGGTTTTCCAGCTGGCCTGCGATATTTTCAGCTACCAGCTGAGCATCTTTATCAGGTCTCTTTACTTCTTTTATATCCACAATCAGCTTCTTATCTGTATATTTTTGAAGCTCACCTTTTACTTTTTCGATCTCTGCGCCGCCCTTACCAATAACAAGACCCGGCTTTGCTGTATATATAATGACTTTTACACGCTCTGAAGCTCTCTCGATTTCAATCTTTGAGATGCCGGTAGCATATAACTTCTTTTTCAGAAATTTTCTAATATTGTAATCTTCTATCAAACAGTCTGCGAAATCTCCTTCTGCATACCACTTAGAGTCCCAGTCTGCGATCACTCCGACTCTTAAGCCATGAGGATTAACTTTCTGTCCCATGCTTTCCCTCCTTATCTTTCATTCAGCACAATGGTGATATGGCTCATTCTCTTTTCGATACGATATGCGCGTCCCTGTGCCCTCGGTCTGATTCTCTTCAATGTAGGTCCCTTGTTTGCGTAGCATTCCTCGATATACAGCTTATCGACATCCATGCCGTTATTATTCTCAGCATTCGCAACTGCTGAACGTACCAATTTTGCGATAAGCTCGGATGCGTATCTCGGACTATAATCTAAGATAGCAAGCGCTGTCCTTACATCCTTTCCACGGATTGCATCTAACACAAAGCAAGCTTTCTGAACCGACACTCTTGCATAAGATAATTTTGCAGATGGTCTGGTCTCTTTATTATTTGCATTTCTCTCTCTCTTAATCTGAGATCTATGTCCTTTAGCCATGAAATAGAGCCTCCTTTCCTAAACAGCGAATTATTTCACTCTTGACCTTTTTTCTTCTTTTACATGCCCTCTGTAAGTTCTCGTTGCAACGAACTCACCCAGCTTGTGTCCTACCATATCTTCGGTAACATATACCGGTACGTGCTTTCTTCCATCATGAACTGCAAAAGTACGCCCCACAAAGGATGGGAAGATTGTGGAACGGCGGGACCATGTCTTGATGACAGAATTGTCACCTGCAGCGTTCAGAGCATCTACTTTTTTCAACAGGCTTTCATCTGCGAAAGGACCTTTTTTCAGTGATCTACTCATTGTTTATTATTCCTCCTATTTCGTCTTGATTGCTCTACCGTCACGTCTTCTTACAATCAGCTTATCTGAAGCTTTATGCTTCTTACGGGTCTTAAGGCCGAGTGCCGGCTTACCCCAAGGTGTGCTAGGACCCGGACGTCCAATCGGAGCCTTGCCTTCACCACCGCCGTGTGGATGGTCGTTCGGATTCATCGCTGAACCACGCACGGTCGGACGGATACCCATATGACGCTTGCGGCCTGCTTTACCGATGTTAATCAGGTTGTGGTCGCCATTTCCTACTACGCCGATTGTCGCACGGCAGGTCAGAGGAATCATTCTCATTTCTCCTGAAGGCAGTCTTAATGTAGCGTATTTGCCTTCCTTTGCCATTAACTGAGCGCTTAAGCCTGCAGAACGTACTAACTGGCCGCCTTTACCCGGATGCATCTCGATATTGTGTATCTGTGTACCAATCGGGATATTTTCAAGCGGCAGACAGTTGCCGACTCTTATTTCTGCTTCCGGTCCATTCATGACCTTCATGCCGTCTGTCAGTCCGGCCGGCGCTACGATATATGCTTTCTGGCCGTCTTCATATTGTATCAACGCGATATTTGCTGAACGGTTCGGATCATATTCAATTCCAATAACCGTTGCAGAAATACCATCTTTCTTTCTTTTAAAATCTACAAGTCTATATTTACGCTTATTTCCGCCTCCGCGGTGCCTAACAGTAATTTTACCCTGATTATTACGTCCTGCATGTTTCTTCAGTGGAACTACCAAAGATTTTTCAGGCTTTTTCTTTGTGATTTCAGAGAAATCCGATCCAGTCATATGTCTTCTGGAAGGTGTATATGGCTTATAACTCTTAATTCCCACGATTGTTTCTCCTTTCGATCTTTAATCGACATACTCTATGCTTTCTTATCGTGCAAGCTGCACATAATTTACCGCGGATCTTATTCATAGTGCTTTTCATGATTTTTATAGTCCGCTGAAAAGTTCGATATCTGCGCTGTCAGCTGTCAATTTGACTATCGCTTTCTTTCTTGCTGCTGTCCTGCCGGCAACTGCTCCGCGCCTTTTTGGTTTGCCCGGAATATTCATCGTGTTGACTTTTTCGACTTTGGTACCCTCGAACATTTTCTCTACTGCTTCCTTGATCATCGACTTGTTTGCGTCAGGATGAACATAGAAAGTATAAAACTTGTCAGCCATGAGATTCATGCTTTTTTCTGTAACTACCGGTTTAAGAATTACATCATAATATTGCAAAGCTGCCATTACGCGTACACCTCCTCGATTGCTGCCAGAGCATCCTTCGTCACAATCATCGTATTGTATTTTAAGATATCATATACGCTAATCGTGCCTGTACTGGACACTTTTACAGTAGGAATATTCCTTGCGGATAAGATGACATTGTCATCATTATTATTCAATACTACTAATGCTTTTTCTGCGTTTAATGCCTTGAGAACGGCTACCATCCTCTTTGTCTTGATTTCGTCAAACTTAATCTCGTCAACAACGATGAATTTGTTCTCATTTACTCTTGAAGTCAGTGCAGACTTCAGAGCCAGCCTCTTTTCCTTTTTATTCATTTTAAATGAATAATCCCTTGGTGTCGGGGCAAATACAACTCCGCCGCCCTTCCACTGCGGCGCTCTTGTGGAACCCTGTCTTGCATGTCCGGTTCCTTTCTGCCGCCACGGCTTTCTGCCGCCGCCGCTCACTTCTGAACGAGTCTTGGCTTTTTGTGTTCCCTGACGTTTATTAGCAAGCTGATGCAGAACAGCCATGTGCACTAAATGCTCATTTACTTCTACACCAAAGACCGCATCGCTTAATTCTATGCTGCCTACTTCCTTGCCTTCCATATTATAAACAGCTACGTTAGCCATTTGTAGTTCCTCCTTTCCAAATATCAAGCACTATTTATATGATTTCACTGCTTCTTTGATAGTAATCATTGACTTCTTAGGTCCTGGTACGGAACCCTTCACTAACAGCAGATTGTTCTCCACATCCACTCTTACTACCTCTAAGTTCTGGACTGTTACCTGCTCATGGCCCATATGTCCCGGCATTCCCTTGCCCTTGAATACACGGCTAGGAGAAGAGCAGGCACCGTTGGAGCCCTGATGACGGTGGAACTTCGAGCCGTGGGTCATAGGTCCTCTATGCTGTCCATGTCTCTTAATAGCGCCCTGGAAACCTTTACCTTTCGAAATTGCAGTAGCGTCAATCTTATCGCCTGCTGCAAAAATATCTACCTTGATTTCATCTGCCAGATTATAATCTCCGGCATTCGCAAACTTAAATTCTCTTACGAATCTCTTGCCAGTCACACCTGCCTTATCAAAATGGCCTTTCTCAGCCTTTGTAACGCCGTGTCTGTTTCTGATTTCTTTCTTTCCGTTGGCATCCTTATTTATAATTTTGTCCTTCTTGTCTATGAAGCCAACCTGCACTGCACTGTATCCGTCATTTTCGACTGTCTTGATCTGTGTTACGACACAAGGACCAGCCTGCAGTACTGTTACCGGAGTCAGTTCTCCGTTTTCGTTGAAGATTTGAGTCATTCCGACTTTAATAGCTAAAATCGCTTTCTTCATTGTTTTACCTCCTGTTATGCGGTCAGTCCAGGCTGACCGGCATGATCTACAGCGGAACGCTAATTATAAACTCAGGGGTTCTTATCCCTAGGCATAACTCTTGGGCCATGCCGTGCGATACAGTTCAATATTACGAACCGTCACGCTATGCGTTCATCCTAGAACAGTTAGAAACATAAGTGGAACACTATGTGAAAGAAAGTGTTGCTTCTATGATTAAAAACCCTTCAGGATTATTGCCTAATTCAATTCGTAACCGTCCGGCACATTTATCGTTACATGCACCCTTGCTGAACAATTACATTATTTCATCTTGATGTCGATATTTACGCCGGCCGGCAGCTCCAGTCTGGTCAGTGCATCAACCGTCTTCTGTGTCGGTGCGATAATATCGATCAGACGCTTATGCGTCCTCTGCTCGAACTGTTCTCTGGAATCTTTGTATTTGTGCACAGCCCTAAGTATGGTAATGACCTCTTTCTTAGTCGGAAGCGGTACCGGCCCGCTCACCTGTGCTCCATTCTTCTTTACAGTTTCGATGATTTTCTTTGCTGATGCATCAATCAGTTGATGATCGTAAGCTTTGAGAATAATTCTCATTGTTTGACTTGCCATAAAAAAAGTCGCCTCCTTATTCGCACTTTGTATTTGACAGAAAAAGCAATCTGCTTTCTTCTGTGTCAGTACGACAAGCGGTGACTGTACACGACCCCGTGTGTGTCTTATATAAAAGACTACACACCATATTTCTACAATACATAGTAGATTTTTGATGGTACAGTGACTTGTCGCCAGTTTCCTAACTTGACATTCGCTCCACGGAAAACCTGCCACTTGGGCAGCAACCTCACGCTTCACTGCTATCATGTCACAGCACTTTGGATTATAGCCAATAAAATACAGAAATGCAAGATATTTTTAAAAAATATTGTATTTTTTTTAGTACAATATTTGTGTGCTGTATACTTTTAAAACGATGTTGTCTTACATTGTTGGATATGCTATACTCTTCCTAGTCAGATTAGGACAGCGTAGGAATAGTCTGGTGGTTGTTCTTTCCGGATAACGGAAAGGAGGTACGTATGAATACGTTAGAAATTTTGACGTTGCTGTTAGTTGTATTTGCAGCTTTAACATATATCGATAACCACCGCAGATAAATCGGCTATCTCCTACCGCAAATAGGGGATAGCCGTGCCACTTAATGAATATTATTAAGTTTCCGGTGACAATCATCGGACACATGCAATCCTTTCATTGTCTCTAAACTGATTATAAACGATGCCAAGCTTATTTGCAAGTGCTAGTTTAGAAAATGAGGGATGTTTCAGCATCCCTATTTTTCATTTATCATATTATTTAACGTGTTTATACATAATAGATTCAATAAACTACGCAGGAATATATAGGTTTAAAGGAAAATATGTGGACAACATCAAATTTCAGAAAGGCAGACTAATACACATGTGGATTGCAGACAAATGGAACGATTATGAGGTCATAGACTGTTCGGAGGGGGAAAAGCTGGAACGCTGGGGATATTATACACTGCTTCGTCCAGACCCGCAGGTCATATGGAATACGCCAAAGACAGACCCGCGCTGGAACAAATTAAACGCGCATTATCACCGCAGCTCAAAGGGCGGAGGAGAGTGGGAATTTTTTAAGCTGCCTGATCAATGGACAATACAATATCACAGACTTACTTTTCATTTAAAGCCATTTCACTTCAAGCATACGGGGCTTTTTCCAGAACAGGCAGTCAACTGGGACTGGATTTACGAAAAAATACGACAGGCGGAAAAACCCGTTAAAGTGTTGAACCTTTTTGCATATACCGGCGGCGCGACACTTGCAGCTGCTGCTGCCGGCGCTGAGGTAACACATGTCGATGCATCTAAGGGCATGGTGACGTGGGCAAAAGAAAATGCTTCCTCGTCAGGACTTGGAGACGCACCGATTCGATGGCTGGTAGATGACTGCGTAAAGTTTGTTGAGCGTGAAATCCGCCGCGGCAGAACTTATGATGCTATTATCATGGATCCGCCTTCGTATGGCAGAGGCCCTAAGGGAGAGATCTGGAAAATTGAAGATTCAGTATATCCGCTTATTTCTACTTGTGCGAAGCTTTTTCATCATCAGCCACTGTTCTTTTTGGTTAATTCTTATACAACCGGGCTTCAGCCTGCTGTGCTGGCTTATATGCTCCAAACAGTAATGAAAAAATACGGCGGTATCGTAGATGCCCAGGAAATCGGACTGCCTGTTACATCCAGCGGACTGATCCTGCCATGCGGTGCATGCGGCCGCTGGAGTATGAATAGATGATAAGCATACAATACCAATGGCTTTCTATGTACCAATAAGATCAAATGAGTTAAGATGAATTTCTATAAATAGAATTACGGTATAGCCTCAGACAGCTATACCGTAAGTTCTTCCATTCTCAATCCCTGCCCCTTCAATCGGCACTGCTTTTTATAAGACGCGATATCATCTTCATTCTATCCTCTCATTATCCTCAGCAGGCATTCTCCAGTCATAATATGTCTTTCCAATAAAAACAGCTGCCGCCACCGCGCAAATAAACCCAATGACTGTTCCAATCAAGCCAAAAAAACACCCGATCGCAAAAATCAGCGCTCCCATCATTATTCCCAAAATATAACCTCTTTTTTTTAAGCGTTTATTTACATTCTGCTCAGCTTCCTGATGATTTGAATCATCATAATCTTTATATAAGATTTCGTATTCTATAAATTTCTTTTTTATATATGCTCCAAACAGTTTTTCCATTTTCAGCATATAAGCTTCTTCCAGCTGATTCTCCTGCGCAGCATATTTAAATTCATTTTCTAATTTTCTGCGCACATCATCATAAGCGCGTACTTTGGCATGAGAAGCCAGATTGCTCGTATGCATATTAAACCACCGTGTTACAGACTCATCGTCCTGCGTAAACACTGCATCTTCAAGCATTTTATAAGTATCTGAGCTGCGATTTCCTGCTGCTTCTTTTAAAATATTTGTAATGTTTTCTTTGCATTGAGCCAGCAGCTCCTGTTCTTCTTCCTTGCCAATCATTCTCTGCACCGGCTGGCGGAGCTGCGCATTGTGTAATAATTGTCCCGCAAAATTATTCTGCTGCATGGTATTTATGCCGCTGCTTCTGCGCAGAACCTCGTTCTGGCTTGCCCCCTGCGGCATGACATTCATTCCACCGCTCTTTTGCTGTACTGCATGGAGGCTGTTAACGCTCTTTTGCTGCGCTGCGTGGAAGCTGTTAATCCTCTGCTGTGTACTCCCGTTATAATGATCCTGATGCTCTGCATACCAACCGGCCTGCTGTGAATCTTCATCGCTCTTTTTTTGTGTCATCTGACCAGAATTATATTCCTGCCTTTTTAAATCAGTATTATAGTTTTCTACTCCCCGCCCAGAATTTTCGGTCTCAAATATACTTCCGGCTGACTTTTCCACAGCATGTACGCTCCCGGCTGACTTCTCCACAGCATATGCACTCCCAGCCGGCTTCTTCACAGCATGTGTGTTTCTTGCCAGCCTTTCCGCTGCTTCAATCTTCTGCTTCATCTGCCTTTTAATCTGCTTATACTCTGTACGTATCTCTTCTATAATTGAAGCATTTTTGCCGGAACGATATTCATATTGATTTAGAAGATCATTGAACTGGCTTTCTAGATCATTTAATGTCTCTGGATAATTAAAGTATCTCAATTTACTTATTCATCCTTTCAATTTCAAAATAACTGACTCAAACAGGCCTCTTAAAAGGCCTGAAGCAGATGCATAAATGATACCATAATTATACTTTTCTTTCAATTAAATTATACAATATACTACGCAAGAGAAACCGCAGAAAGATTGATAAAAAAGGGAATTTGACTCTTGATGAAATTGCGGAGTGTGTTCCACTATCATCGCTTGATAAACTAATAGAATTTGAAAAGACAAGATTTTCCGCTATAAAATCTATAAAAATAACTTGTGAATCGCGCACCTGATTTTTAAGCATCGCTGTTTGGAAATATACAAGCCGCATCACAAGTTATTTATTCAATATATAACTGCAGCAGACATTCATCCATACTATTAAAACCGTATAAATACTTAAACTGCTGCAGACATTAATTATCAAACATAGGCGTAGACAAATATCTGTCTCCGGTATCAGGAAATATTACTACAATATTCTTTCCCTTATTCTCAGGACGCTCTGCCAACTGTGTAGCAGCCCAGAGCGCTGCTCCAGATGATATACCTACCAGTATCCCTTCCGTCTGTGCAATCTCTCTGCCCTTTGCAAAAGCATCCTCATTTTCTACTTTAATTACTTCATCATATATTTTCGAATTCAATGTATCTGGTACAAACCCTGCTCCAATCCCCTGAATCTTATGCGCTCCAGCATTTCCCTCAGATAATACCGGAGATGAAGCTGGTTCTACCGCTGCTATTTTCAGATTTGGATTTTGAGATTTCAGATATTCTCCAACTCCAGTAATCGTACCGCCTGTACCGACACCCGCCACAAACAGATCCACTTTTCCATCTGTATCCTGCCAGATTTCAGGCCCCGTTGTCTCACGATGCACCTGCGGATTCAGCTGATTGACAAATTGTCCGGGTATAAAGCTTCCCTCAATCTCAGCCGCAAGCTCGTCAGCCTTTGCTATCGCTCCTTTCATGCCTTTTGTCCCATCTGTCAGCACCAGCTCCGCCCCATATGCTTTCATCAGATTGCGCCGCTCAACGCTCATCGTCTCCGGCATCGTAATAATAATGCGGATACCTAGAGCAGCTGCTATAGATGCCAGTCCAATACCGGTATTTCCGCTAGTCGGCTCAATAATGACAGAATCTTTACTTATTTTACCACTCTCCCACGCTTCCAGCAGTATTTTTTTTGCAATACGGTCTTTTACGCTGCCTGCCGGATTAAAATATTCTAACTTCGCTAAAATTGATGCCTTCAAATCATACTTTTTCTCGTAGTTGCTCAGCTCCAGAATCGGCGTTCTTCCTACTAGTTCCGCGACATTTTTATATATTCCCATTTCAATTTCTTCCCTTCTTAAAATTACAAATAAAATCGCTATATAAGTTCCATTAACCACTGCTTAGTTTACTGCCAAAAACGCTTCTTCCAGATCTTCTATAATATCATCAATATGCTCCGTACCAATTGAAAGCCGTATCGTATTCGGCTTAATCCCTGCGTTTAACAATTCCTCCTCACTCAGCTGTGAATGCGTAGTGCTTGCCGGATGAATGACCAGCGATTTTACATCCGCAACATTCGCGAGCAATGAAAACAGCTCCAGATTATCTATAAAATCTTTTGCCTTCTGCGCATCCCCCTTAATCTCAAATGTAAAGATAGATCCGCCGCCGTTCGGAAAATATTTCTTGTATAATTCCTGCTGCTTTGCGTCGGATGACACTGAAGGATGATGAACCGCCTCTACCTGAGGATGCTGATTCAGATACTCTGCCACCTTCAGTGCATTTTCCACATGGCGTTCGACTCTCAGAGATAATGTCTCTAAGCCCTGAAGGAAAAGAAATGCATGAAACGGCGAAAGCGTAGCCCCGGTATCACGCAGCAGAATCGCACGTATTCTTGTCACAAATGCCGCCGCACCGACTGCCTTCGTAAAGCTGATTCCATGATAGCTGGGATTCGGCTCTGTCATATGAGGGAATCTGCCGGAAGCTTCCCAGTCAAACTTACCAGAGTCCACAATCACACCGCCAATCGTCGTTCCATGTCCGCCAATAAACTTTGTAGCAGAATGCAATACGATATCAGCTCCATATTCGATCGGACGTACAAGATATGGCGTTGCAAATGTATTATCAATGACTAAAGGAATATTATGTGCATGTGCAATCCTTGCGATTCCTTCAATGTCTGTCACATCTGAATTCGGATTGCCTAGAGTCTCGATAAATACAGCTTTTGTATTTTCCTTAATTGCTGCTTCTATTTCATCAAAATTCGATGGATTCACAAAAGTCGTAGTAATGCCGTATTGAACCAGCGTATGTGCAAGCAGATTATAAGTTCCGCCATATATATTGTCTGCTGCCACGATATGATCTCCTGCCAGAGCAAGATTTTGAATCGTATAGCTGATCGCTGCTGCACCAGACGCAACTGCCAGTGCCGCCACGCCGCCTTCCAGCTTTGCGATTCTCTGTTCAAAGACATCCTCGGTAGGATTTGTAAGCCTGCCATATATATTGCCTGCGTCTTCTAGTCCAAAGCGGGCTGCCGCGTGATCGCTGTTTCGAAATACATAAGAAGTCGTCTGATAAATGGGAACCGCTCTTGCATCAGTCACTGGATCCGGCTTCTCCTGACCTACATGAAGCTGTAATGTTTCGAATTTTAAATTTCTGTCGTTGTATGCTTTCTTTGACATTTTTTTCTCCTTCATTGTGTATGATATATTTCCCACTATTTCTCTAGGATTATTATGAAACAGATCATACACCTTTTATCCTAGTATGTCAATAGGAATATTGGAATATATTCAAACAAATACGCTCAGATCTAATTAAATGCTGTAATCTCCCTCTTTCTGCAGCTTCCATCCAATCAAGTCCGCAAGCGTGATATGATCTATGACTTCATTCACCGCCTCATTCATCTTGCGATATACTAAAACTGTCACACAATCATCGCTTTTGTCACAGCCGCCCATCTCAGAATCCAGGCACTCCACCGGGGCGAGACTGCCTTCCGTCAGGCGCAGAATCATACCCACTGTATATTCTTGTGCTGCACGCGTCAGCAGATAGCCTCCCTGCGGCCCCCGCACACTTCTCACATAACCCGCCTTATTTAATACAGCCACAATCTGCTCTAAATATTTATCTGATATCTCCTGCCTTGCCGCAATCTCTTTGATTCTGACAGGCGTTCCTGTATCATGCAGAGCCAGATCCAGCATCAAACGCAGGGCATATCTTCCTTTTGTCGAAATTCTCATTCTATCTCCTTTCATAATCTACAGCCTATATATACGAAATAAATATGCTGTGGTGCAGCTTGAGATAATTTTTTAATTCTGAATCATTTTCTACGTTCATTATATTACATGGTGCTCCATCCATTTTCCTGATAAAAAACGAATACCAAAAAATACCGACCGGCAGATCCAGTCTATAAACATTCCAAACCACACTCCCGTCAGTCCCATATCCATTTTTAAAACAAAATAATAAGACAAAACCACGCGGAATATCCACATACTCAAAATGCTGACCGTCATTGTATACTTAGCATCCCCTCCGCTGCGCAGGATATGCGGCAATGTAAAACTCATTGCCCAGAAAAAAATGCTAAACAAATCAAACCAATGTATGACCGTAACACACATCGACTTAGCCGCTTTCGTCAAATGAAATGCCCCGGCGACATACGGTATGCTGATATAAGCCGTAATATTAGTAACCGCCAGTCCCAACACCGCAATTCCCAGCAGCAGTCTGGCATACCACTTCGCCTGCTCCTTCTCTCCTGCTCCCAGGCACTGCCCGATTACCGGAATGATCGCAAGATTCATCGTATTTCCCGGAATATTTGCCATAGCTGAGACTGTATTTGCCACAGCATTCGCCGCAATCGCAGACGTACCCAGCGTAGATGTCAGACTGCTGACACATAGCTTGCCGATCTGAAACATACCATTCTCCAAACCAGTCGGCACTCCAATTCTTAGAATAGGTCTGACGTGCTCTCTTTCCGGGCGCAGATCCCTCATCTTTTCTATCCTGAGCGGATTATCCGCCTTCTGATGCCGCAGCGTTACCCATACTGCCGCAAAAACACGCCCTGCCAATGTAGCCAGCGCGGCACCAAGAACTCCCATATTCAGCTGATAGATCAGCAGCGCATTGCCACTGATATTAATTACATTCATAACAAGGCTGGCCTTCATGCTGATCTTGCTGTCTCCCTGTGCACGAAACAATGCAGCCCCTGCATTATATGCTCCCATAAATGGATATGACACCGCGCTGATTAGAAAATAAATCTGCGCATATGACATTACATCTTCATCAATCCTTCCAAATAACATCCGCAGAATACTCCTGCTGCCCAAAAAGGACAAAATCATTACTGCCACTGTACTTAGTAAAAGTACACTATACAGCTGAGCTGCACTTTTGGCCGCATACTTTTTATTATGCCGCCCTATATACTGACTGACGACTACCGCTCCTCCTGAAGCCAGCGCCGACAAAATCTGAAATACAAGAATATTCAGTGTATCCACCAGACTGACGCTGGATACAGCAGCCTCTCCGACACTCGACACCATATAGGTATCCGCAAGCCCCATTGTCATTGACAGAATCTGCTCTAACAGCAGAGGCCAGATCAGCTGCATCAGCTGCTGTCTGGAATATAGACTTTTTTTTCTTAACTCCTGTTTCATCATAAAAACTCTCCCCAATTTATATTATAAAAAAAACAAATGCCAAATGGCATCGCTATCCATCCGGCATTATACCTAATCGCACTTATCACCGTCCCTTCTGCTGATCTGCTTATTAGCAATCCTATCTGCAGTGCCCATATCAGCAGTTTCATTAACCAACAGATCAGCTAATTTTAGTAATCATCTTAGACCTCTTCGCTAAAGGCAATTTTTCAATAAGCCGGATTTCATTATAGTGAATCCGAAGGCCGAACTGCAACGCTGTTCCAACAATTAGATTGCCGGATATGAAACAACCCCCAATGCAGTGCTTAGCAAATACAGCAGCAGCAGATGCATCGGATAAAACAGATAAAAGAAATATTTAATATTCCATCCGCGCTTACCATTATATAATCCTATCGGAATAAAAGCAAGCGGTGCTGTCAGCTCCCATAAAAACGCAAAACAGCCTGCCATAATCTGGTATGATTTCTTAAACCGAAAAACATAAAGCAGCACGATACACATTACCCCGATTGCCGCATAATCCGTCTTTAAAAATTCTGCTGCCGCCATACATGCCGCACACACAATCAGCAGACCTGCTGTCTTAGATACCCTTCCCATATCCTGACGTTCTTCCAGCCAGCTGATCCCCATCATTGCCACTACACCGAAAAATAACGTAAAAAATACATTTTGATATCCAGACTCCAGCCATTTCGAATTAAATAACAGATCAAATGGCAGTTCAGAAGCAAGTGCAAATATAAATAAGCGCAGCGCGTAATTTCTGCGATTCCTCGTATGCTGAAAACCTTCTACAAGTAAAAAGCAATAAATCGGAAACGCAATTCTTCCTATCATACGCATAACCGTATAGACAGTAAAAAGTGTCGCATTCTGCTCCATCCACTGCTGCACTGCAGATACATTATTAAAATCCAGATCCAAATACCCGCTTTTTGTTATGTATCTGCTGATTACACCTGCACCCAAATGATCGATAAACATAGAAATTACCGCGATCATCTTCAAAGTACTCCCTGTCAGTCCTTTGATTCGCTTCTGTACCTGATCGGATTGATTCTGCGGCGTAAATCCTTGATATACTTTCTGTTCCATATTCTCCTCCCTATATTGTCAAGTGATTTTCCTTAAAAAATCAAGGAATTTATAGT
>CANDMV010000002.1 GCA_947385875.1 uncultured Eubacterium sp.
ATATCATGCCCTGTGGGTACATCTCACGGAAAGCATTTTTCAAACACGCTCTAGATCTGAAATCATATGCTTCGCACCCTTTGTTTGGATACGGTTATCAAGAGTGCAAAGCACAAAATCTTTACACTCTCAACCGTCATCCATTTTCCTTATGCATATATTTTTTCTAAAGCTTCACGTACTGCCTTAATAAATCCTTCACTATTCAGCACTGTAGGGTTATCAATCTCCGTAATCAGGGCAAGGTCCTTTGTCATTCTGCCGGATTCAATCGTCTCTACACACGCCTTTTCCAGATGATCTGCAAATTCCATCAGCTCCGGCAGACTGTCCAGCTCGCCTCTCTTGCGCAGTGCCCCTGTCCATGCAAAGATCGTAGCCACAGAATTTGTAGATGTCTCCTCGCCATTTAAGTGCTTATAATAATGACGCTGAACCGTGCCATGCGCCGCCTCATATTCATAATATCCTTCAGGAGATACAAGCACGGAAGTCATCATGGCAAGGGAGCCGAACGCAGATGAGATCATGTCACTCATCACATCGCCGTCATAATTTTTACATGCCCAGATAAAGCCTCCTTTGGATTTCATAACACGCGCTACCGCATCATCAATCAAAGTGTAAAAATAAGTAATGCCCGCCTCTTCAAATTTCTCTTTATATTCAGCATCAAAAATTTCTTGAAAAATATCCTTAAATGTATGATCGTATTTTTTGGAAATCGTATCTTTTGTAGCGAACCACAGCTCCTGCTTCATATCCAAAGCATAAGTAAAGCAGCTCCTTGCGAAGCTTTTAATGGATTCTTCGATATTATGCTGCCCCTGAATAATCCCTGGTCCTTTAAAATCAAAGATGGTTTCCTTGATCTGGGTGCCGTCTTCTGCAGTAAATACCAGCTCTGCTTTTCCTGCACCCGGCACTTTTATTTCTACATTTTTATATACATCGCCATAAGCATGTCTTGCGATCGTAATCGGCATCTCCCAGTTCTTCACACATGGTTCAATCCCTTTTACCTTGATCGGAGTACGGAATACTGTACCGTCTAAAATCGCACGGATTGTGCCGTTTGGACTTTTCCACATTTCTTTTAAATTATATTCACTCACACGCGCTGCATTCGGTGTAATCGTTGCACATTTAACCGCAACTCCATATTTTTTCGTTGCATTTGCTGAATCGATTGTTACCTGATCGTCAGTTTCATTACGATGTGCCAGTCCCAGATCATAGTACTCTGTTTTTAAATCAATAAACGGCTCCAACAGCTCATCCTTAATGATTTTCCAAAGAATTCTGGTCATTTCATCGCCATCCATCTCTACCAATGGCGTCGTCATCTTTATTTTTTCCATTTCCGTTCCCTCCATTCCATACCAGCATACTGACAAGGCACGCTGATACATCCTTGTATGTGACCGTTCAAACTTTTGAACTGTATCATTGTAAACAGAAAATCACATGTTTGTCAATGCATGTTTCATTTATTCTGCTATTTTTTTGTTTTTTAAATCTTTTTATTTTTTTGTAAACCTATACAAGCCGCCTTCATAGTATAAACCATAAACAAAATAAAAAAATGGAGGCAATCATAATGAGTGATTTAGCTGCAACAAACTGTGGATGTGGAGAAAACAATGGCTGTGGATGTGGATGTTCCAATAATTCTTCTTTTATCTGGATTATCCTGTTATTATTCTGCTGCTGTGGAAATAACAACAGCTGTGGCGGCGGTTTCTTCGGCGGCGGCAACTGCGGCGGCGGTAATGACTGCGGATGCATCTGGCTGATCTTACTGCTTCTGTGCGGCTGCGGCAATGGAAATGGCTTCTTCTAAAATCCGCATATAGCTCGGGGTTGTCATACGACAACCCCGCACTAAAAATCAAATGGGTACTATGCCCAGCAAATAAGGCTGTCTGAATTATTGACAGCCTTTTTGCTATAATAAAGCGTGTCAGAAATATTATCCATGCATAGTATCTCTGAGAAAATATTTTCATGGATATCATATTTCAGACATGCTCTAACCTGCTAAAGAACTGTTCAGAAATTTCTGAACAGTTCCTTAAAGCTGCAAATCACAGTTTACATTTATAAAGCTATAAATCATAATTCACATTTTCAGTATACTCATTACAATCTTACATTTCGCTTCTGCATCGGTACACTTACGGCGAATCATATTTCGAATTCTTTATCTGCGAGCACGCTTCTTATGTTCTTCCTGCTGTTTTTGAATGCCTGTCTCCTGTTCACGTATCTGAGCCAGCGTTAAGTTTTTTCTTTTCATACAAGTCTCATCTACCGTATATACTTTATTTCCATCAATAACTAATTTTCCCATCATTCATATATCCTGCTTTTATTTAAATTTATTTATAATCTTTTACCCGTTTATAACAGTCACACATTGACCTGTTACACAAAGTCCACTTTATTGAATCAAAATACCTCCTTGCTTTATTATATCTGGATAACTCAAAATGGTGTCATAAACGGCTGATGATGCACATACACTAAATAAAAAAGGAAATTTTATGGACAACAATTATATACCAACTGCTTTTGACGAAAAGATTCAGAGTAAAGACCTGCAGATCTTAAAGACGGCACTCCCCTACATGAAAGGCTCACGCCAAAAAGAAATACTCACACTCATTAAATCAATGGAACTAAAAAAATCCATAGAACTGATCGACAGCAATGATACCTCACTATCTATTTGTTCTACCGATAACCCTATGGAAAATACTTTGAATATGCTGAGCGATATACGACAATTCTGCAGCGAACAGGAGCAGGAGCATATTGACCTGATGCTGAATATATTCTCCATGTTCTCTACATACGAGACTATGTTCTCATAAAAACACATATAGTTTCCAATCAGTTTATGCTCACATTAAAGTATGACCAGCATAAACTGAAACTAAGTTCTATTCTAATTATGTAAATACATGGAGGACACTATGAACTTTGATGATGTATTTAATGCACAGAACACAAGCGGCATATCCCCGGAAAAGCTTGCTTTTTTAAAAGCAATGTCAAACAGACAGGCAGGAGGCAATGCCCAGGAGATGATGGCAACGCTGATGTCTATCTCCAACTCAGCAAAAAAACAGGGTGTTACATTCAGTGATTCTGAGCGTGACATGATGCTTGAGCTGCTGCTTAATAATTTATCCCCAGAAGAAAGCAAAAAAGCAAAAAGCATGATCCAGATGATGAAGCGAATGAAACGATAATTCTAATGTACCGGCCCGCTGATCTTTAGCATAATCACTCGTCTATTTTCCCGATAGCATATATCAAAAATCCTTAACACAGGAATGGATATGGCTGGGATTTTTGATATACACCATGGGTACTTATACTAGATATCAACGGGCCAGTACACGAATGATAAAAATATAAAGCTAAATGATACATTTAAATATCTAAAAATATTAAAACATAAAAGGACTACAGCCTAAAAGTTATGCAGACAATATAACCATAGATTTGAACTATCTTCTTACCACATGATGATTGAAAAATGCCTGCTTGTAAGGCTTCTATTTAAAATTCATATAAATATGACAGATACAAAACTTTATGCTTCATCCTCCATATATCCATCTACGATTACATCAATATCACAGTTCAAAAAACGTAAGAGTGTATTTGCACTTACATCAATGGCAGTCAGCTTATTGTTCGCGCATCTAAGCTCTTCCAATGCGGTATTTGCATATAAGTCAAGGTTCTCTATGCGGTTCTTTTCACAGTTAAGACTTTTTAAAGCTGTATTTCCACTTACATTCAGCTCCGTCAGCTGGTTCTTAGAACAATCCAAAGAAGTCAATGCTGTATTTAATCCCAGATCCAGATGCTGTATATGATTGGAACCACATGAAAAAGCCTCTAACGCTGTATTTGAACTAAGATCAATCTCAATCAGCTGATTAGCTGCACAATCCAGCTTCGTCAGCATCGTATTTGCACTCAATGAAAGACTTGTCAGCTGATTCACAGCGCACTGCAGATTTGTAAGCGCCGTATTCATACTTAAATCTAAGCTTTCGATCTGGTTCGAACTGCAATAAAGTTCAGTCAGCAATATATTGATGCTTACATCCAGACTCCCCAGTTCATTAAAAGAACAATTCAAATCTTCCAATGCTGCATTTTTAGATAAATTCAAACTGCTCAGTGCGTTATCACTGCAGGACAAAGTTATTAATGCTTTATTCTTTTTTACATTCAGGCTTGTGATTTTATTGGCACTGCAGTATAAATGCTCCAATGCACCCGCACCGCTTACATCCAGATTAGTCAGTTTATTGGAGGAACAGTTCAAATCCTTCAGCAGTTTACTTTTCCCCATATCCAGGCTTTTTAAGCTATTGGCTGAACATTCCAGCTCTTCCAGAGCCGAAGTCTCACCAATCGTCAGCTTCTGCATATCATTGGAAGTACAGCTTAGTCTGGACAGCATAGTGTTTGCACTTATATCCAGGCTTTTTAGCTGGTTCGCTCCACATTCCAGTTCCTTCAGGGCCAGATTCTTTTTTAAGTTCAGGCTCTGAATCTGATTAATGCTGCATGTTAAGACAGCAAGCACTTTATTTTTCTTGACATTCAGGCTGATCAGGCGGTTTTTCCCGCATCTTAATGTCTCTAATACCTTATTTGCGCTTACATCCAGCTGAGTCAGATTATTTGACGTACAATCTAAATACTGAAGATTTCGGTTTTGGGTAACATCCAGACTTTTTAAACTGCTATAGCTGCAGTCCAGATACGTAAGCTTTGGCAGTTCAGCAAAAGACAATTCACCCTTCAGCCCGGCCTGCGGCCATTCGATTCTCGTCAGCCGGCTTTCTTTGCCAAAATCTGTCCATGTGTACTGGTTAATATCATCTAAATCCTCGCTGATTGCAAAGCTGCTGCCCGAAGATACAGCAGCTGTCTGCTGCTGTATCATCTTTTTGACTGCAGCCACATCACCGGCATTTTTTTTCTTTTTGGCAGCATCTACGACATAAACCGTGCAGACTGCTGAGTCATCCGTCCCCTTTAAGGCAGCAGTTATCTGTACGGTACCTGCCTTTTTGGCCCTGATATATCCTTTTTGATTGATAGATACTACTTTCGTATCACTGCATGACCATTCCAGTGCACTTGCGCTGATGTTAGACTCTGCTCCATCCTCAATCGCCGCATACATTGCTGTCAGCTTCATCTTGCTTCCAGTTTTCAAAGTGCATACAGACTTACTTAAAATAATACCCATTCCATTGTCAGCTGCACTGACAGCAGTCAGTGTATGCATACTGAATAATGGCAAAAATAACGCGGCAGTCAGTAAGATGGCTGCCAGTGCTGCAGCAATTCCTTGTATCCCTAGATGTTCTTTATTTTTTCCCATCCGCAAGTCCTCCTTATCTGAATATGCATGAAGTTATACGCGCAGTCAAAGCATATCAATTAACAAACTCAAAAATGCTGCTGTTTCAAGCAATATGAAAATTCTATCTGCATTTTGAGTATTTTCCCACATATTCATTAAATCTGTCTTAAAACCGTACCGCTTTATTTTTGCACAATATTAACAATCCTTCCCGGAACATAGATTTCTTTTACCACATTCCCGGTCAGCTTATCTGCAATCGCCTCTTTCGCCTGCGCGATGACATCGTCCTTAGCAGCATTTTTATCGATCTGAATCGCAGCCTTCACTCTTCCATTGATCTGCACCGCGATTTCAACGGTATCTTCAACGGTCTTTGCCTCATCGTAATCTGGCCATGCCGTCTGATATATATGACCAGCCTGTCCTACGATCTCCCAAAGCTCTTCTGTAATATGCGGCGCTACCGGATTTAGAAGGATAAGAAGAGTCTCGTACTCCCCCTTCGTTAAACTGCCCTTTTTATAAAACTCATTAATCAGCGCCATCATTGCTGCTATCGCTGTATTGTATTTCAGATTTTCATAATCACTGCTGACCTTTTTAATTGTCTGATGCATTTTTGTTTCAAGATCTTTGGAATAGCCTGTTTCATCCGTCACCAGATCCTGCAGCTTCCATACACGCTCCAAAAATCTGCGGCAGCCCTTTACACCGTCATCCGACCATGCGGCAGCCAGGTCAAACGCACCGATAAACATCTCATACGTACGCAGCGTGTCTGCACCATAATCCCTGACAATATCATCCGGATTGACAACATTGCCCCTTGACTTGGACATTTTTTCGCCATTTTCTCCAAGAATCATGCCATGTGAAGTACGCTTCTGATACGGTTCTGCGCAAGGGACTACATGCTGGTCGTACAAAAATCTATGCCAGAATCTGGAATATAGTAAGTGCAGCGTTGTATGCTCCATGCCGCCGTTATACCAGTCTACCGGCATCCAGTAATCCAGCGCTTCCCTGCTCGCTAAAGCATTATCATTTTTAGGGTCTGTGTAGCGCAGGAAATACCATGAAGAGCCGGCCCACTGCGGCATGGTATCTGTCTCGCGCTTTGCAGGGCCGCCGCAGCACGGACAGGTTGTATTTACCCAGTCTGTCATAGCAGCTAATGGTGATTCGCCGTTATCCGTCGGCATATAGCTGTCTACCTCCGGCAGCTCCAGGGGAAGCTCACTCTCGTCAATCGGCACAAACCCACATTTCTCACAATGTACAATCGGAATCGGCTCGCCCCAGTAGCGCTGACGTGAAAATACCCAGTCACGCAGCTTATAATTCGTCTTTGCCTCGCCAATCTGCTTTTCTTCTAAAAATTCTATCATTTTTTTCTGGGCTTCTTTTACATCCAGGCCATTTATAAAATCAGAATTTACAATAATACCCGTAGCTACGTCTGTAAACGCCGCTTCTGAAATATCAGCTTCCTTCCCGCCTTTGGAAACGACCTGAATCATCGGAAGATTAAATTTTTTGGCAAATTCCCAGTCTCTCTGGTCGTGTGCCGGCACTGCCATAATCGCGCCGGTACCATAAGACATCAGTACATAATCAGAAATCCAGATCGGTATTTCCTTTCCATTGACAGGATTTACCGCAGTCAGCCCGTCGATGCAGACACCTGTCTTTTCTTTTGCCAGTTCCGCACGCTCAAAATCAGATTTGCGCGAAGCCTGTTCGCGGTATGCCTGAATTTCATCCCAGTTTTTTAACTCGTCTTTATATTTTTCAATCATCGGATGCTCTGGTGAGACTACCATATACGTAACCCCGAATAATGTATCCGACCTCGTCGTATAGATGCGCAGTTTGTCTTCTTTGCCTTTTATGGAAAAATCAACCTCGGCACCCTGCGATTTTCCAATCCAGTTCCTCTGCTGTGTCTTTACACGTTCAATGTAATCTACATCATTTAATCCTTCAATTAACTTTTCTGCATAATCTGTAATTTTCAGCATCCATTCGCTCTTTACCTTGCGGACAACCGGCGAACCGCAGCGCTCGCAGACGCCATTTACGACTTCTTCATTTGCCAGTCCGACCTTGCAGCTGGTACACCAGTTAATCGGCATTTCTTTTTTATATGCAAGTCCTGCTTTGAACAATTTTAAAAAGATCCACTGCGTCCATTTATAATATGCCGGATCTGTTGTATTGACTTCGCGCTCCCAGTCAAAGGAATATCCTAAAGCATGGAGCTGCTCTTTGAAATGAATGATATTATTCTTTGTAACGATTTTTGGATGTATTTTATTTTTAATTGCAAAATTTTCTGTCGGCAGGCCAAAAGCGTCAAATCCCATTGGGAATAAGACATTATAACCCTGCATCCTTCTTTTACGTGCTACAATATCCAGTGCTGTATATGGTCTTGGATGCCCTACATGGAGCCCCTGCCCAGAGGGATATGGGAACTCTACTAACGCATAATATTTTGGTCTGGAATAATCCTCTGATACCGTAAAAGCTTTTTCATTATCCCAAAGATCCTGCCATTTCTTCTCGACAACTTTGTGGTTATATACTTCTGACATATTTTCCTCCATCTCCCGCTGAATCTCCGCTCTAATACTGTCTGTATAAAAGCCGGATACAGCTGCTTTCACTAAATGTTTCCAAATTTATTCCTGAATTTCCTAATGCAAATATTTTTGGTGCAATAAACTGTCAATAAAGATGGAAACACTTAAATTCTACCACATCATGCCTATTTGTCAATAAAATCATTCTTTTTGAAAAATTAAAAGTTATAGTTCTGCCCCAATGAATTAACTTAAAATTTTGTAACCGTTCAGATCAGGTGTTATATTGCGGCTTCGCGGACACCGGGTGAGTGGAACAGTTTCGTCTTCTGGCGACGTTGTAAGAACGTTTAGAAGCTCTTAGCATTCTGGAAAAGTCGCCGAATCTTAACTATAACAATTAAAAAGAATCCAGCTGAATTGCAACTAAGTGGTCGAGCGGTGTTCTGGCCTTTCCCTTTCCGTCTGTGCCTTCCATATACTTCTGCGCTCCGGATTCGAATAAAACCAGCAGCTCATCACCTGCGATGGCCACTTCTTCGGAGCAGGGAGGCATTTCCACGCACTCCGCCGGTTTTTCCGGATGCTTGCTGAGTGCATATGCAGATTCATAGACTTTGATATAAGAAGACCTGTCACGTCCAAATGAGGTACTCAGATACACATGTCCGCCGCTGTCGAATGCAACACCCTGCACCTTATCCGGTATCGCAAACTCTTCATGTTCTGTAAGGATTCCTTCTTCATACCGATAGGATTTCATCACCGACTTAAAAAATCTTGTATGCGTGGCAATCCATAGCTTGCCGCCGAAATATGTCATGCAGGACGGTGAATTGGTTACTCTGTATTCTTCATGCTCCTTATTCATTTCAACCATCTTTCCCGGCTTGTGTTCTGCGATTTCTTTTACCAGCGCATAATCGATGCGCTCGATTGTCCGATGATTCGAATGGCAGAGCCATAAACTTTCTCCGTCATATGCAATACCTCCCAGATGACTGCCCTCCTTCATAGAAAGTGTGGCAAGATACTCCATGCTGTAACGGTCAAAGATATATAGGCACCCACAGTTGTTCCTGCTGCCAGTACTATAGGAAGTCACCAGAATAAAATCTTCAGTAACGCACAATCCCTGAGGGCATTGATCGACACTGTATATTTTCTTCGAAATATAATCCTCAAATCTTGTGACAGGCATTCCCGGAATATCCAGTTCTTCTAAAATGCGGTAGTTCATATTAGACAGTTTTTTCTCTGGAGACCTGGTAAGACTGCCGGATACATATGGATACAGCTGTATATTTGTGGAATCTGAGATTTTTTTTGTCCATTTTGCGTATAAAATAAGATTGCCCCCGTCACAGTCTTTTACTTCTGTCACAGGATGCTTGTAGCTGCTGTCTGTATACCAGCCGGCAAAATTATAGTCTTCCCTTTGTGCTGGCATCAGGCTGAACGGCAGCATCTGTTTATAATAGACAGACGGATTCAGATAATGATTTTCACCTAGATTTAGATTGTAAATAATGTCATATACCGGTATGCTGCTGCTTACATGTCTCAGCTCATTTAAGCTATAGGTATAATCTAAAGAAGGAACAGCCGGACACTCCATAACGCCGCACCCCTTCGTCAACTGAGGCTGTTCTATATATAGAATAACCACCAGAAGAATGCAAAGTATCATGCGCGCCATTCCGTCCGGCTCCTCCTCTCATTCAGTCTGCACTCTGATGGGCAGAGACAGACCTGTTTCTCAAATATGATATACGATCAAAAAAGATATTTTTCAATCATCATAAAATATTATTCCTCAATATCAACCAGTTTATTTGCTCTGGCATCAATTTCTCGTTTTTGTACATCCTCCGGAGCCTGCTCATAACGATTAAATTCGTAGCGGTAAACGCCTTCTCCGCCCGTAATAGACCGAAGAACCGTTGTATAGCCGTCCAGCTCTGTATAAGGGATGTCTGCGGTAATTTCCTGCTTGCCTCCGTCGACCGGATTCATGCCAAGCACACGGGCACGGCGCTTATTCAAATCACCCATAATATCGCCTGTATATTTATCCGAAGCTGTAACTACCAGGGATGCAATCGGCTCTAACAGCACCGGTGAAGCCTGCATAAAGCCTTTTTTAAATGCCTGTGCAGCTGCAACCTTGAATGCAAGCTCTGAGGAATCTACCGGATGATATGAACCATCATATAAATTAGCCTTGATTCCAACGACCGGATAGGCAGCCAGCGGGCCGCTCTTTACAGATTCCTGAATACCCTTTTCCACAGCCGGGAAATAATTCTTCGGTACTGCTCCGCCTACGACTGTCTGTGAAAATTCATAGGACTCTTCCAGAGTGCCGGATGGCTCAAATGTCATCTTTACGTGCCCATATTGTCCATGACCGCCGGACTGTTTCTTATATTTATATTCAACATCTGCTTTTTTACGGATTGTCTCGCGGAATGCCACTTTTGCCTTTCCAAGCTCGATTTCTACCTTATATCTGTTCAGCAGCTTGCTGACTACGACATCCAGCTGCTGCTCGCCGATTCCATATAACAGCGTCTGCGCATTTTCACTGTCATTGACTACCTTTAAGGTCAAATCCTCATGTGTTAGCTTCGTAAGCGCCGAAGATGCCTTATCTACGTCTGCCTTATTTTTTACTTTATAACGCTTGCAGGTATACGGCGTAGAAAGCGTGGTACGGATATAAAGAATCGGATTTGCCTTCGTAGAAAGCGAATCTGTCGTCCGCGCCGCGGTCAGTTTTGCCAGTGCGCCAATGTCTCCGGCATGAAGCTCTTTGACTTCTTCTGCCTTGGCGCCGCGCATGACATACAGCTTTCCGATTTTCTCTTCGGTATCCCTGTGATAATTCAACAATACATCGTCTGTCTTCAAGACGCCGGAATTTACCTTAATAAGGGAATATTTTCCGATGAAAGGATCCTGGATTGTCTTAAATATGTATGCAGACTTCGGCTTCGAGAAATCATAGTCAGCCTGATATACTTCATTCGTCTTAGCATTAATTCCCGCACAAGACCTTTTATCCGGGCTTGGGAAATATTTTGTAATATCATCAAGCAGCGTATAGACACCCTGCGCCAGAATACATGACCCCATAGAAACAGGCACAATACTGCCGTCTAACACATTTACACGCAGTGCCTGGCGGATTTCATTTTCAGAAAATTCCTCACCGCCGAAATATCTGTCCATAAACTCTTCACTGGTTTCTGCAACAGACTCGATTAAAGCCTCTCTGCACAGCTCCAGATTTGCTACCGAATAATCAGGCATGTCCATAGGCACGACTTCGCCCTTTTCATTCCATCGGTTTGCAGTCTGCGCTACGACATTGACATATCCTACAAACTTTTCATTTTCACGGATTGGCAGATGGAACGGTGCAATCTTTTTGCCATACAGTTCCTGAAGGTCTTCTACAACCTGACGGAAACTTGCATTGTCAATATCCATATCCGTAACAAAGAACATACGCGGCAGCTTATAGCGTTCGCACATCTCCCATGCTTTCCTTGTGCCTACTTCAACACCTGCTTTGCCGCTTACAACGATAATCGCTGCATCAGCTACACTCACTGCTTCTTCTGCTTCTCCTACAAAGTCAAAATAGCCCGGAGTGTCCAGAATGTTGATTTTATTGTTATCCCAGATAATCGGAACTATTGTTGTCTGGATGGAAAATGAACGCTTGATCTCTTCTTTATCGAAATCGCTGACGGTATTGCCGTCGCTGATCTTTCCCATACGGTTTGTCTGGCCTGACAAATACGCCATAGCTTCTACAAGACTTGTCTTACCTGCGCCACCATGTCCTAAAAGCACTACGTTGCGTATTTTGTCTGTTGTGAAAACCTCCATAATTTATCTTACCTCCTGATTTTTATTTGTTTTGTTGCAAACATTATATTAATTTTACCAAAGTTCTTAGGCAATTACAACAATTTTTTCATAATTTTGTGCAGACATATTTAACAAAATGTACAAGGACATATTCAGCATGCAAAGTGTTACATTATGGATACCCGAACGCCGGAAGCTAAAGGCTCCGCAGCGCGAACGCAGAATGCTGAGTCTGGTCAGGGCCAAAGAATGCGGCCTGCCATGCATCCGGCCCTCGCCAAAGGCGAACTTCCAATGGGCCGGATGCCGTTACTTTTTACAACAGCACAGCCTCTTTTGGCTAGAGCGTGTTTGAAAAGTAACAGATCACCTGTTTGCTGCGGACGAGCAAAGACTTTTTCTTGAAACATCACAGAGAATATGATAAAATCCTTACATTATTTCATCAAATATGAGAAATAAGGAGCTTGATTATGAATATAAATAAAATAGGATTTATTGGTCTGGGATTGATTGGCGGTTCGATTGCCAAAGCTCTCCGGCGTGTTTATCCACAGATAAAACTATATGCCGTATCTGGACATCTTTCCACGATTATAAATGCCCATAAAGCCGGCGTGATCGAAAATGACCGTCTGCTGGCGCTGGAAGAATTATCCGATATGGATTATATATTCCTATGCACCCCCGTGCAGCAGAATCTGACATATCTAAAGCAGCTGAAAACAATTCTGACGCCAGGAACGATACTTACAGATGTCGGAAGTGTGAAGGGAGATATTCATCGTGCAGTCATTGAAGAAGGACTGGAGGAGTACTTTATCGGCGGCCATCCCATGGCAGGATCAGAAAAAACCGGATTTGACGCTGCTACACCTTATTTGTTGGAAAATGCTTATTATGTCATAACGCCTACTGCCAAGACAGAACCAACACAGACAGAGCGTTTTCGTGCATTGGTATCCTCACTTGGCGCCATTCCATTAATTATGGATTATGAACAGCATGATTTTGCAACAGCTTCCATCAGCCATCTGCCGCACATCATGGCCTACAGCCTTGTGAATCTGATAAAAAAAATTGACGACCCTGCCGAAACGATGAAGACGATCGCAGCAGGAGGTTTTCGTGATATGACGCGCATTGCTGCTTCCTCACCTGTGATGTGGCAGGAGATCTGTCTTTCAAACAGGCATCATCTGCTGCATTTAATGAACCTATATATCAAAGAACTGGAAGGCATCCGTGCTGCCATCGATACTGAAGACAGCATAGAAATGAATACATATTTTACGAATGCCAAAAACTACCGGGATTCGCTTACTGTTCGGCAGTCCGGCCCTATTCAGCCGGTATATGAATTATATTGTGATTTAATCGATGAAGTGGGAGGAATCGCTACGATAGCTACACTGCTTGCCAGTAATGGAATCAATATTAAAAATATCGGTATTCTGCACAATCGGGAATATGAAGATGGCGTGCTGCATATTGAACTGTATCATCAGCAGGCACTGAATGCCGCTCATGCGCTGCTGGTAAAATACCACTACACAGTATATCAAAGATCCTGATGCTCTATCCAGACAGAAATTACAGTATCATGCAGTCTGACAGCTGAATTTGTAACAAAAAATCCATTTAAAATCGCTTCGCGATGAGATTTTTGCACTCCCGAATCACTTTCTTACGTCCTGCACAGTAAATGCGCAGGACTGCCTGAACTGTTACCTGAATTTCAACAGCGGTCAGCACCGTAAAACAAGGTTATTATCATACGATTAAAAAGATAAGGAGAACTCCATTATGCTAGTAGAACCCGCACATTCCTTAAAGGGGGAAGTAAATATTCCAGGAGATAAATCCATCTCCCACCGCAGTGTCATGTTCGGCGCTCTTGCCGACGGCCTGACCGAGGTTACACATTTTTTACAAGGAGCGGACTGTCTTTCTACAATTTCCTGTTTTCGAAAGCTGGGGATTGAAATAGAAAATACGCCGGAACGCATTTTAATCCACGGCAGGGGGCTGCATGGCCTGCGCCCTTATGATAGTATGCTAGATGTCGGCAACAGCGGCACTACTATCCGCCTGATTTCCGGCATACTGGCAGGACAGACATTTCCATCTGCTTTAAACGGCGATTCTTCTATCCAAAAACGTCCCATGAAGCGTATCATCACACCTCTTCGGGAAATGGGCGCTGATATCTTTGGGCTGAATGGAAATGACTGTGCTCCGCTTAAAATAAACGGTTCACCGCTTCATGCAGTCGATTATCAATCTCCGGTTGCCTCTGCGCAGGTAAAATCATGCGTACTGCTTGCCGGATTATATGCGGACGGCCCGACAAGCGTTACAGAACCTTCTTTGTCCAGAAATCATACCGAATTAATGCTCTCCTCTTTTGGAGCGCGGCTGTCCAGCCATGATACAACTGCCACAATCTGGCCTGACCCATTGCTGAAAGGACAGAAAATCGAAGTTCCCGGCGATATTTCCTCTGCGGCTTATTTTATTGCCGCCGGATTATTAGTGCCTAATTCCGAACTACTCATCCGCAATGTCGGCATTAACCCGACCAGAGACGGCATACTGCGTGCCGCCATGGCTATGAACGCTGATATTACAAAATTAAATATACATGAAACATCTGGAGAGCCTGTCTGCGATCTGCTCGTGAAATCTAGCGAACTAACCGGAACGACTATATCAGGAGACCTGATCCCGGCTCTTATTGATGAAATACCGGTGATTGCTGTTATGGCTGCCTATGCACAGGGAACGACAATTATCAAAGACGCTGCCGAACTCAAGGTCAAGGAGTCCAACCGCATCGAAACGATTGTCACCAATCTAAAAGCAATGGGTGCTGACGTTACGGCTGAGGATGACGGTATGGTAATTCACGGCGGAAAGCAGCTGCATCACGCGCTCATACATACCTGTCAGGATCATCGAATCGCAATGTCCTTTGCTGTCGCAGCACTGTGTTCGCAGGGAGGCGCTGAGATTGCAGATGCAGAGTGTGTAGATATATCTTATCCAAATTTTTATCGGGATTTTAAAAAATTAAAGTGTCTTTGATAATAAAGAATTATAAAAAGATCTAATAACTATAGTACATCGAACACAAAATAACGCATAGTTAGACGAAGGATATTTTTTCGAGAGTGCATGTCAAAAACCGGAGGTGTACGGGGAAGTACCTCGGATTTTTGACGTGCGTTCGTAACAGTTCAGATCGGGTGTTACATTTATGGATACCCGGATGCCGGGTGAGAGGAGCTGTCCCGTCTTCCTGTGACTTTTCCAGAATGCACAAGGGTGTCAAATTATTAGCATAGCATCCCCAAAACTAAAAAAGCGATATTTTTCCTTCACAGCCTCCTCATATGCGTGAAGCACATGTTCTCGTCCTGCCAGAGCGCTCACTAACATCACCAGTGTTGATTCCGGCAGATGAAAATTCGTGATTAAAGCATCGATACACCGAAACTGATACCCCGGATAAATAAAGATCTCTGTCCATCCGCTTGACTCTCTGATATATCCATTTTCATCAGCAGCAGATTCTAATGTCCTCGTACTGGTTGTTCCGACAGCCACGACTTTATGCCCGCAATCTTTTGCGCGATTGATTTTATCCGCTTCAGACTGTTCGATCTTAAAATATTCAGAGTGCATATGATGATCCAGTACATTTTCAGCTTTTACCGGACGAAATGTGCCGAGCCCTACATGAAGTGTTACCTCTGCAATCTCAACTCCCTGATTCTTAATCTGATCCAACAGCTGAGGCGTAAAGTGCAGCCCGGCAGTCGGAGCCGCTGCTGAACCGTCATATTTAGCATATACAGTCTGATAGCGATGCTGGTCTTCTAAATGATGTGTAATATATGGCGGCAGCGGCATTTCTCCGAGCCGGTCTAAGATCTCTTCAAAAATTCCGTCATAATGAAACTGTATCAGACGATTGCCTTCTTCTACGACATCTATAATTTCACCAGTCAGCAGTCCACCGCCAAAGCTGATTTTTGTGCCGACTTTCGCCCTTTTACCGGGTTTTACTAATGTTTCCCATATATTTTCACTTCTGCGCTTTAAAAGCAGCAGTTCAATTTTTGCCCCTCCCTGCGGCTGCTCTGCAGTCTGCTGATCCATGCGGCCGCAGTATGCTCCGGACTGCGGCGCAGCCTTGACACCAAACAGTCTGGCCGGTATGACCTTTGTATTGTTAATCACCAGGCAATCTCCCGGATGGAGATAATCAACCACATCTCGAAAAGTACGGTGTCCGATGGAACCATCCTCCCGTCCGAGCACCATCAGCCTTGAGCTGGAGCGATCTTCTAATGGATCTTGTGCAATCAGCTCTTTTGGCAGATCATAATAAAAATCTTTAACGTCCATATGATTTCCTTAATCATTGCTGTAGTTCTGCATACGTAAAGCTTATAATGCAAGACTACAGCGCCATTTATATGAATTTACCTATTGGTTACTGTGAAAGTCCCATCGTGAAGCGATTTAGATCCAGGGATCCGTATGCGCTCATGACTTTTATTCCTGGTGCACTGACACGATGACATTTTAACTAACTCTAGCAGCTACAATGCTTTTATTATATGGCTTGTGTATAATCATATTAGTTAAAATATCAATGTGCCAGTACACTAGTGGTGCGTAGATTGCGCATGTAGGTTTATTTTCTCAGCTCGATTCCTTCTGCCTCCAGCGCCTGAATAATCTGATTCAACGGAGTATTCACAGATTCTTCATCCAATGTACGGTCTAAAGCACGGAAAGTAATCGTATAAGCAAGAGACTTAAATCCAATCTTGATTTGATTTCCTTCATAAATATCAAATAAACGATAGCTTTCCAAAAACTCTCCGCCATTTTTCTCAATAATCTTTTCTACGTCTCCTGCTAGGATCTTTTTCGGGCATACCATGCTAAGGTCGCGGGTTACGGCCGGGAATTTAGCAATCCCTATATATTTTCTATCGAAGCTAGACTTTTCAACGATCCAAGGCATATCAATCACTGCCACATACACACGCTCTTTGATCGAATAATTTGCTGCGACAGTCGGATGTATTTCGCCTAAATATCCTATGCATATATCTTCATATATAATATTTGCCTGTCTGCCTGGATGCAGGAACGGTTTTTCAGCATTTGGATGATATTCAGGCTTTTGGGGCATTCCTGCCTGCTGCAGAAATTCCTCAATGACTCCCTTCATTGTATAGAAATCACCTTCTCCATACATCCCAAGGGTAAACTGCATCCTTTCATCTGGAAGCTCGGCAAGCGGCAGCGCCTTCGGCAGGTAAATATTGCCAAGCTCATATAAACGTACATCCTTATTTCGCCTGTTATAATTGGTCGCCAGAGAGGTGAGCATACCATTTAGAGTAATCGTACGCATAATGCTGAAATCCTCACCCAGCGGATTTGAGATTACAACTGCATTTCTAAGGCTTGAATCCTTAGGCAAAAGCAGTTTATCAAATACTTTTGGGCTTTCAAATGAATATACCATGCCCTGACTGAATCCGCAGTATTCTGCGACATCTCTTGCAACTGCCTCAATTCTCAGCTTATAAGACAGCTTGCCGGTTGTCGCCTCGCCAGACGGCAGTGTCGTCCCTATTTTGTCATATCCGTAAAATCTAGCCACTTCTTCTGCAAGATCTGCACTGCATTCCAGATCCTGCCTCCAGGACGGTATGATAACTTCATTAGAAGATTTATCATATCCTAATTCTATTTTTTCGAAATACGAGAGCATCTGCTCCGGCGCCAGACCAGTGCCGAGCAGACGGTTATATTTATCCGGCTCAAATAAAATTCTCCTTCCTTCTTTTACCTTTGCATAGACATCTACAACCCCGCCAACCACTTCTCCGGCTCCCAGCTCTTCTACCAGCTGGCAGGCTCGGTTCATTGCTTCAATAGCGTTATTCGGATCCAGCCCCTTTTCAAATTTTCCAGAGGCATCTGTACGCATACCGATTTTTTTCGCAGAATGACGAATATTTGTTCCATCAAAACATGCTGCTTCAAAAAGCATCGTCGTGACATGGTCTGTAATCATTGAATTTTCACCGCCCATAATGCCGGCAATGCCAATAGGCTTTTGGTCATCGCAAATCATCAGCACAGAATCATCCAGCAAACGTTCCTGCCCATCCAGTGTTACAAATTTCTCGTCGTCCTTGGCACGGCGCACTATAATCTGCCCGCCTGCTATCGTATCCAGATCATACGCATGCATCGGCTGCCCATACTCTTCCATTACATAGTTTGTAATATCAACCATATTGTTAATTGGACGTATCCCCTGCGCTGCCAGCCTGCGCTGCATCCATTCTGGAGATGGAGCGATTTTCACATTTTTTACCACGCGGGCCGTATAACGAGGACACAGATCGGCATCTTCTACTTTAACCTTAATATAATTATTTACATCCTCTTCATTTCCGGTAGGCTTTACGACCGGAGGAACAAACGGCTTATCAAAAGTAGCTGCTGCCTCCCTGGCTATGCCGATCACACTAAAGCAGTCTACGCGGTTGGATGTAATCTCATATTCTACTGATACATCATCCAGCCCCAATTCTTTTATGGCATCCGCTCCAACAGGCGCCTGATCGTCAAAAATATAAATGCCTTCTTCCGGCGCATCTGGATACATGTCACGTGAAGAACCAAGTTCTTCGATCGAACACATCATACCGTTCGAAACAACTCCCCTTAACTTGCCTTTTTTAATCTTAATACCACCTGCTGTCTTGGAGCCGTCATGACCGCCTGCTACACGTCCGCCGTCTAATACAACCGGAACCTTCTGCCCCTGCTTTACATTTGGCGCGCCTGTAACAATCTGAACCGGCTCTCCGATACCGACATCCACCTGGCATATTACCAGCTTATCCGCATCTGGATGACGCTCTATTTTCAAAATCTGTCCGACTACAATTTTATCTAAGTCTTTATCAAAAGCTTCATATCCTTCCACCTTTGTACCGGACAGCGTCATTGCATCCATATATTCCTGCGGCGCAGCATCCAGCCCAGGAACCATATCTTTAATCCACTTTAAAGAAGTATTCATTCCATTTCCTCCAAAATCACTTTATTTCTAATAACTGATCCCTTAGTCGTTACTATTCACGGCCAATGTCAGATGCTGGGGTCAAGGTCATCAGATGAAAAATTGTATTAATTGTTTGCAAATTGCGTGATTTTTAGTTGAGTTTGAATATGCGTATTATATTGTGAATCAGACTCAATTCTAATTCAATTAACACAATTTGAACCTCCCATACCTTTTGACCCCAACATCATGTCATTAACTTAATGGCCTCCCTGACAATTCTTCGTCTGGCTGCAAAAAGCTTAAATGAATGACATTGATTCATGACAGCGCAGCTTATGCACATTCCTGCCTCATGAATAATAACTCTTGATCACATCTACAGTCTATCATCTGAATATTTCAATATCAGAACTGGCTTAAAAATCTATCATCATTTTCATATAACAGGCGCATATCGTCTATTTCATATTTCAGCAGTGCAATCCTCTCTAAGCCGACTCCAAAAGCAAATCCTGAATATTCTTCCGGGTCGATGCCGCTCATTTTAAGCACCTTTGGATGTATCATGCCGCAGCCTAAAATCTCAATCCAGCCGCTGCCCTTGCAAAACCGGCAGCCGCTGCCGCCGCATTTAAAACAAGTTACATCCACTTCTGCGCTAGGCTCTGTAAACGGAAAGTGATGCGGGCGGAACTTCACCTTTGTATCCTGGCCGAACAATTCCTTTGCAAACTCAGCCAGAGTCCCTTTTAAGTCAGCAAATGTAATATTTTTATCTATTACCATGCCCTCAATCTGATGAAATGAAGGCGAATGCGTCGCATCTACTTCATCCGAGCGGAATACCCTTCCCGGTGCGATCATGCGGATCGGCAGGGGACGATTTTCCATTGTACGTACCTGAACCGGAGAGGTCTGTGTACGCAGCAGAATTTTGTCATTAATATAAAAAGTATCCTGTTCATCCTTAGCCGGATGATCTTCAGGTATATTCAAGGCCTCAAAATTATAGTAATCATATTCGATCTCCGGCCCCTCTACGACCTCATAGCCCATTCCTACAAAAATACTCTCTACTTCTTCTAATGCGATTGTATTCGGATGACGGTGCCCGACACGGTTTCTTTTCGCAGGAAGCGTAACATCTATTACTTCCTGCTTGAGACGAAGATTCAGCTCTGCTGCTTCCAGCTGTTTTTTCGTCTGCTCCAGCATTTCTTCGATTGCAGCCCTTGTCTCATTCACCAGCTGCCCGACCGCCGGACGTTCTTCCGGCAGCACATCCTTCATACCCTTCAGTACAGCTGTCAGCTCACCTTTTTTTCCAAGAAAAGCTACCCTGACATCATTTAATCTTGACAGTTCCTCTGAAGCTTTGATCTGACGCATAGCTTCTTCTTTGATTTTTTGCAGTTTTTCTTTCATATATGAATTCTCCTTAATCATGATAATACTATAATAACACTAGATTTTTGCATAAAAAAACTTCCTCCCAAATAGGGACGAAGTAAGATCCGTGGTACCACCCTTATTCCCGAAGCAATATCCTTAAAACTCCTCCAAGCCTTTAAGAAAACCCTCGGACACTCAACATACGTAACGTGTATCAACGTTCCAGATTACTTATATGCAGGCCGTCTATTCTATATAATATATAACAAACACTGCACAGTTCATCGGGAATGCTCCAGTGTGAAATTCAAAAACTCTCTGTTCTGTAAAAAGCTCTCAGCGCGTCACTTTTTCTCTCTGTCAGCAGCATAAGTTTTTGACCGCCCTCTGTCTTTTCTGTCATCGGGCCACCTTCTAAGCATTTCTTTTATGAAACTTATGTTATTATAGCGCAGACTTCCTTTTTAGGCAAGCAGAAATTTTTTTATTTCTGGATAAACTGAACTACAGATTACTTTTCACACCCTGACCAGACATCTGCTGTCTGGTCAGGGCCAAAGAATACGGCCTGCCATGCATCCGGCTCTTCGCCAAAGGCGAACTTCCAATGGGCCGGATGCCGTTACTGTTCACAGCACAGCCGCTTTTTGGCTGGGGGTGTGAAAAGTAACGAACTACATAGCAAATAGCAGCAATCATATAGAAAATTGTTGTAGAAAGCTGCAATCTATGTTAAGATTGAATTGTTACGAAGAAAGGACTTTTTATGATAGAATTTTTAAACCTTATACTCGACTACATTGTAGAAATAGGCATCTTAATCTTTGAATTTATCGGTGTCGGTATTATAATAGCAACCTGTCTGATTAGTTTTTATAAATACATTGCCAAAAAACCAGATACCCGGATTTATTTAGGTAAAGGCCTTTCTATGGGTTTGGAATTCAAGCTCGGCAGCGAAATCCTAAGAACGGTTATCGTTCGGGAATGGAAAGAAATCGCTATCGTTGCAGGAATCATTGCACTTCGAGCAACGCTTACCTTTCTGATTCATTGGGAAATCAAGGAAGAGGAAAAAGAAGGAAAGCTGCACAAGGAATGATACAGCTGACAGAATACATTTCTGCCAGCTGTATTTATCTCCTCTTCTTTGAAATCAGATCCGCTTCTTCTGCCTTCTCATCTGCCTTTTCTGATGCATTTTATCCCAGTGATTTTCTATTTCCTTATAATAAAATTCGTTAATTTCAGCACAAAACAATAAAATATACATACAAAAATAAATCCAGAACATTGTTAATACAATCGTAGTCAGCGACCCATACATCGAAAATCCATTAAAATATCCTACATAAATCGATACGCCGATTGAAAAAAGATACCATACAACTGTACACAATACAGCTCCCGGCAGCTGATTATGAAAATTAATCTTGTGATTTACTACTGCCCTGCGGTCTGGCAGTGAATGAAATGCCATCATGACAGTCAAGATCATAATCGGCGTAATAATTAAAATACGAAAATCTAAGATCCTCGACACAATACGCCCTATTACCGGAAGATAATAGTTCAAAATTTCTTCCAAAGACCGTCCGAATACAAGCAGCACCAAAAAAATTACAATAGATACAAGGAAACTAAATGTATAAAACACTGCTTTTATACGCAGGATAAACCAATTTCGCTTTTCCTGAACCTCATTCACTTCATCCAGGCCATTAGAAAGATAATGAATCCCTTTTGAGGCAGACCAGATCGCAATCACTGCAGTTGTAGATAAAATTCCCACAGATTCTGTATAAACCTCATCGAGAACCGTAATGACAAACGGCTCTAGATACTCTGGAAGATACTGATGCACCCACTGCAGCAGCATAGCCTCCGAAATCGGCGTATACTGAATCAGCGTAATAAAAAACATAATAAGCGGTACAAAGGACATCATAATAAAGAACGCCGTCTGTGCCGCGTATGCACCAATATTATCCTTTTTGCACTTATCTATCAAACGCAGTCCATTTAATAACATTCCCTTCATGACAACCCCTTCTCTTATATATACTGATAAGCAAAAATTTGCCAGCAATCCTATGAAAAATGATACCGCTCAGGAGTTTATTATTACTTTTCACACCCAAGCCAAGCACCCGCTGCTTGGTCTGAGCCAAAGAATGCGGCTTGCCATGATCCGGCCCTTCGCCAAAGGCGAACTTCCAATGGGCCGGATGCCGTTACTTTTTACAGCACAGCCGCTTTTTGGCTGGGGTGTGAAAAGTAACGTATATCTTTTGATTTGCTGCAGACATCCTGCCTATCCAGTTATTCTTTTTACTGTAACTCCATCATAATAAAATTTTAGTATTTTTTTATAATCCCATCCGTCATCCGCCATACCAGCAGCGCCATACTGGCTCATACCCATGCCATGCCCATTCCCTCCGCCTGCAAGCTCAAATCGTCTGCTGTTCTTATGAAAAGATATGGAAAAGTACGCACTAGGCACAAATTCAGCTGACCGGTCTACGCTGCCATCCGCGTAAGTAATCTTTTCCAGTGCACATCCAACAACTGAACGTATGTTATATTCTGATTTTATTTTCACCTTTCCAAACTCAAATTCTATTGTCAATTCTAAGATGGCTCCGCTTTTACTCCTCTTTGAACAGCTCAGGTCTATGATGCCTCCAAAGCCTTTGAGAGAGGCTACCTTCTTCTCTGACTTTCCAGTGGTTGAGTAATATGTAAAATTCTGCGGATTTATTTTATCGCGCTGCTGAATTCGCTGCTTGATTTCTTTTAAACACGCACTCGGCTCTGCCACTGCTTCCCATCGAAAATACTTACTGCTGCTGTCATAAGACCGTTTTTTTGTTGAAGATATGTATTTTCGAAATGCTTTTTCACTAGATAAGTCAAAATCTCCTTTTTCGGTCACTATCAACGATTTTGCCTTAAGATATGGATAAACCTCCTCCTGATTCCAGATCTCCATACCTGATGTATAACCACAAGAAGATGAAAAATAATATGCATTCACAATCTCCTTCTGCGAATACATTACCTCTCCTGCTGTTTCCTTCACAGCTTCCAGATCCAGTTCATGAATATCAGACTTATTATATACCTGATAATTCGTACTGTCATCAATCTGGGCATGATATGCCTCATAATCCCCCTTCTCCATCTGCCGATATACATAACTCCTCGCACAGACTGCCTGTGCCTTTAACGCCTCCAGTCCAAAGGATGCTGGCATTTCGCTTGCAACAACCGAATAAAGGTATTTTTCTATATTTACTTTATTCACGATATAATAACCTTCTGAATCCTTATATATAATAAAGCTGCCATAATATCCTTTTGATAACCGGCTGCCATTTTTATCCGTGAGATACAGTCTGGCATCGTCTCCAGATGGTTCAACAACGATATATCTGCCTTTCTTAATCTTTAACTTCTTAACATTCATCAGTTCTGATGCCTTGTATTTCTTATTCGTCCTGCTTTTTTTTAAGATGCACGCTCCATCGCAGGTTAAATAAATTTGCTTATAATGAATCGCTCCCTGATTCAGCAGCAGCACTTTAACTGTATCAGACTGTGTCAGAGATGATTGTTTTGCCTGCTTCGTCCCGGCTCCACCTTCACCCTTCACTGCTTTCAAATCCTTAACCTTTGTCACTCTGCCTGCTTTGATACATAAGGTACCGTCGGCCCTGCCGCTTAATTCCTCTATATTATCACATAGTATCTGATATTCTTTCTTATGATATTCAAAATCAAGTCTTTCTCCGTCTGCCTGAGAGACTGAAACATTTCGTAATGCAATCGTCTTGTCAGACTGTCTGCGTACGCCTAAAATCGTATGATCCAGCACATAGGTGTCATATGTATAGAATTGTTCAAATCTAATAGAATCTATATTTAATATATATTCACCATCCTGTGTATGGCAAATATTTCCATCTTGTTCCATTAATAGTATCGTCTTTTTTTCTACAGCGCCTGACAGATCCATATAATCTAGAATCTGATCATAATAATCCATAAACGCTTCACGTTCTATTTTTTTACTGCCGCCTGTTACGAAAACCGCACCAGACAGCCCTATTTTTTGTATAAAGTCCTTCAGCTGCCCCCTTGTTACTGCCTGCTCCGGTTCTTCCTGCCACTGCTTTAAAAGTGAATCTTCTTCTAAAAAACACATCAGAGACGCAAATTCTTTCTGCGTCACATAAGTAAGCTCAGACACTTGATTTTTGCTGCGCAGCATAACTAATAATGCTAACACTGCGCCTGCCGCAAGTACGCCCGACGCAAGCAGCCATACTCTGAATCTCTCCTCTGTGAATCCAAAGATCTGCTGCCTGCTCTTATAACGTTGTTTCATCATGCTTCTACGATATTTTTTTACTTTTGCTGCCCTGTCCATTTTTCCCTGCCCTATACTATAATACAATACTTTAAATAACAGTCCAAAATATAGGTTTTGCTGCATTTATACTGCAGCGTCCTAAGCCTGCCGGTGTTATTAAATACAGCTGCCGCATATATTTTTATCTTGAATAATTATTGAAAATATACTCTTATTTTTCAATAATATATACAAAAAACTTGTTTTTATTCACAAATGATTTGAAATTCATATACGATCGATCTAATGATTTTATTCATACAAATATTTTGAAGCATATACTTAATTTGGATGCTTTTTTAAACATAGCTTCGATATGCATTTCAAATGAACTATATGAGCCGCTGCAGGATAACCACAAAAGAAGCTGACATAGAATCATGCAGCTTCTTTTTTATCTAGTTGTACCTTATATTGAATAATTTTATCAAGTGGTATCTTCACATCATCACTGATTTTAATGCTTCGAGATGTTTTGATCTGATTGTAATAATTAACTTTTACTTATTGATTAATTTTATCAATATATTTTACTACATTTTTTAATATATTTTATCTCAAATATTTCATCGTAGGCAGCTTCTATAAACCTTTATCTATTAGTATCTTATTGATTTCTCGTTTTTGCTGATTGTATATTTTGGCATTACATTATCTTCCGCTTATTAATTAATAACCATCTTTTGTACCTAAAAGAACTCTATGAAAGTCTTCATCTCTTATTTTAAGTCCTTCATCTCTTATTCTAAGTTCTTCATTTCTTACCTTAAGTCCTTCATTCAAACAGGTTATCTGCTTTACATAAGACACGTTAATTCTATCTTTTGCAATTTATGTATAGTATGCGAATGCTTCTACATGCACATGCTATGAAAACTATCTTCTGTATTTTATGTACAAAATACGACGCTTCGGTCTATACATGCTATTTAAATAATCTTTCGTATCTATTCAAGATTATCTTTTGTACTTCATCATTAAGATTTATCTTCTGGTACCATCTTTTGTACCCTATAAAATTATAATTAAATAAAAATCATAATCTTATTCGTTAATCATTTTATCATTTGCAGTTTTTTAACTCTTTTGTAAAAATACGGCCGCTATCCTTTGTGTCTTTGTGTGTCTTAATTCTTTTGTAAAATATTTGAAAAAGTATCCCCAAAATGCCGGTCCCACAATTTTGACTCCTAGCAAAGCTAGGTGGGTAACCTCAATGAAGCTTCTGCCTTCCACTGCGTAATGATGGCCTGACATCCACTTCAAGATCTTGGAATCCCATAAAAGTAAATGTAGGTTCAAAATAGCAGGTTATCGCACACCTCAGGTAAATACTTTTTATAGAATTGATTATACTCTACTATGTGCAGTATTGCAACAATTATTTACATACAACATGATGTATTTTATGGAATTTTGCTGTTGTCCTCATTTTTGCGTTCAAAAATATTTTAATCCGGCCTCTATTGAATCTTAACAGCTTCAACATATTTAGAAAATATATTTAATCATTTAGAAAAACATGTTTAAATGCTTAGAAATAGGTTTAAATACCTGGAAACATGTTTAAATGCCTAGAAACATGTTTAAATGCCTAGAAACATGTTTAAATGCCTAGAAATAAATTTAAATGCTTAGAAACATATTAAATAGGAGTGTCAGAATTTTTGTAAGTCTTTTCGTATCATCCTATAAATCAAATATTTTACGAATTCTTACAAGAAGATTCTGACGCGTCACTTTTCACACCCCCGGCCAAAAAGCGGCTGTGCCGCGAATAGTAACGGCATCCAGCCCATTAGAAGTTCGCCTTTGGCAAAGGTCCGGATAGATGACAATCCGCATTCTTTGGCCCTGACCAGACAGCAGATGTCTGGTCAGGGTATGAAAAGTAACTCTGACACTCCCATTAAACTAAGTCTTACCAGCACCACAATTTATTGCTCGTATAATTTTAAAACACGTTTCTCGGCCTGCCAAAAAGCAAGCTTCTTCTATCTCTATAACGTATTTGCCTGGTCTACAACCTTTTGAATTGCCTGCGCTGCATCTTCCGGAAGCTTATTGAAGCCGCCTTCCTTCGTATCTAATTCTTTTACATTATTAAGACGGTCTGTCATGCGTGCCTTCATCTGAGCTACATAATCTTTATCGTTCAGATCCGGCACAAAGCCTTCCCACTCAAAGATCTCAATATCAGTAAATGGTCCCCAAGGCTTGAAATCCGCTGTCTTTTCAACGATTGCTTCCAGAATGCCCAGTGTATCCTTCGGCTGTACTTTTTTGCCCATAAAATCACCGGTATTAATAATGTAACAATCTACATTTTTCTCTGCAACCAGTTTTTTGAACTTCTCATAATCATTTACTAATGGATAGGTTCTGAATGGGTTTGCATATGGCTCAATAACAAGAGCATTCGGATCTACTCCAGGAGCCAGTCTTTCTGCTGTAGATCTCTTTGTAGCAAGCGTAGCGCCCATAACGGAAGCTAAGGATGCTCCTTTTAATTTTACGACCGGCGGAAGTGTCTGGTCTTTCATAATCCAGAAGATTGAATTTACCGGACTTTCGATCTTGTCCACACGGTTTGGAGACCATAATTTGGACTTGATGGCACGTCCGTTGCCGTTACGAATATCCTCCGTAACCAATACAACCTTGCCTTCATCGTCTAACGTAGCTGAGCAGTTCTGTGCTGTCAGCAGGAACTTGTTATCCTCACATGCGGTAGGATAATCAGCTGTCTTATCGAAATACGTAGGCTCTAACGCAATAGATGCACAAGTATCTGTATTGATTATGAACGCATCATCATGAAGCACCTTAATGGAAGGATATTTTCCACCATGCTTTGCGTGTGTCAGAGTTGACTTTCCAGAGCCTGATAAGCCGAATACAGCTGCTACATACTTAGAGCCGTCTGCCAGTGTATATTCCTTCTGTCCGCCGTGGCAGGATGCGTAACCATTTCTGTTTGCAATCGCCCATGCAAGTGTTAATGTGCCTTTCTTATGCTCTCCAAAATATCTCATGCCTAAGATAGCCGCGCAGTTCGTTTCTGTGTTAAAATAGCACAAGCATTTGCCGTCGCATACATCTGTCTGGTCAGTGCCTTTCCACTGCGGATCCGAGAACAGATATACATCCGGCTCATTGCCGCTTCCGACCGGAATCGACTCGCTGTACATTTTTGTGTAAGTGTCGTTCATATACTGGAAGTTCAGCATCCAGTTATAAAGAAGATTCTCTTCTCCTTCCGGAATAAGCAGATGTGCTTTTACCATAAATTCAGGATCCAGTCCGATAAATACCTGCGCATGATACATCTTCTTCCAGCGGGTATCATATACGGCATCCATAAGGATCTTGTCCAATTTTGCACAATCCGTGCCTTCTTTGCCCGTAATCCTTCTGGCAGCTGCATAACGTCCAGTAATAGAACCGTCATTAAATAATAATACTTTTGCTTCCGGCTCCAGGCCGATTTCTTCTGCTTTATATACCGGCATATCCGTAACAACTGTTCCAGGTGAATTCTTTGCCAGTTCATAAGCTTCCCGCAGAGTGTTTACCTTTACGACGTTGTTCCCGTAAAACGGAGCTTCAATAATCGCACGTGTATTAGTTACCGGCGATTTTACTTTTGGGAAACCTACCTTATTTGGCCCGATTTCAGTTCTTGGATAAAGAGCTTTTGTTGACATGAATGTATTCCTCCTTTACTTGAATAAATAATATTAGGATTAAACTCCCAATTGATATGGGAAATTTCTCTATTATCAACTATACACAATGTCATTTTTTTGTCAATCTTTTTTATAAAATTTAAGAATTATGTGTAACAGTTCAGCCCAGTACTTTGCATTAACCGCAAAGTACGTAAGAACGTGCAAATTATGCCAAGAGGGAATCCGGCTCTTCGCCAAAGGCGAACTTTCAATGAGCCGGATTCCGTTACCGTGAAGCCGAAGGCTGAACTGTAACAACTATGTTGTTTTTTCATAGCCTCCCGGACGATTCTGCGTCTGGCTTATGAAAAGCTTTAGTGAATGGCATGTTTCACACGATTGATATTTTTTAAAATTCAGCAGATTTTGTGAGATATCAAATCTGACTGGGAAAAGGCATATGGATACAGATCGCGAAGCTGAAGCAGCTGATAATCTGTATTATTTTTTGCAAGTATTACCTCAAAGGTGTCTGCATCGCAGAATTCCATTAATACCTGTCTGCATACGCCGCATGGAGCCAGATATTCTTCTTTGTCTCCTGCAATGGCTATTGCGGCAAAGCTGCTGTATCCCTCGGATACTGCTTTAAATATGGCTGTGCGTTCTGCGCAGTTGGAAGGGGTGTATGCCGCGTTTTCTATGTTGCAGCCGCTGAATATCGTTCCGTCTGTGCACAGCAGCGCTGCGCCGACATGAAAGCCGGAATAAGGAGCATATGAATATTTTTTGGCTTCATAAGCTATTTGAATCAAGTCTTGTCTGTTATATTCCATACTGCACCGCCTCTCTTTTGGATGTTGTAAATTTGATTCAAAATCTATCCTTGCCTGTTATATCGGATACTGCACCGTCTCTCTTTTGGATATTGTAATACATCTGATTGAAAAAATCTATCCTTATTATTCATTAATTTTTTATGAATTATATGAAATATTATTGAATATTTACATTTTTCCTTGTTTTCGTGTTTTATCCTGTGGTAAGATAGGTGGCAGACAGGAGGTACGATTATGATAGATAATGAATTTTCCAGGATCACACCTGAAATACAAGAGCTTTCTGATTTAAGCAGCCGGCATTTCACGATTGATCCGTCCTTATATGCCAAATACGATGTCAAGCGGGGTCTGCGTGATATTAACGGCAAGGGCGTATTAGTAGGACTGACCGAGATTTCAGAAGTGTGTGCTACAAAAAGAGACGGCGATCAGATTATTCCTGCCGACGGCGAGCTGTTTTACCGCGGATATAATGTACGGGATCTTATTGACGGACTTGGGCCGGACAACCATTTTGGTTTTGAAGAAAGCGCATTTCTGCTTATTTTCGGCAAGCTTCCGACCGCGTCGGAGTTAAAAGAATTTACAGATCAGCTCTCTCACTACCGCTCCCTGCCGACGAGTTTTGTGCGAGATATTATTATGAAAGCACCAAGCCAGGATATGATGAATACTCTTTCACGCAGTGTTCTTACTCTTTATTCATACGATGACAGAGCAGATGACATCTCTATGCCTAACGTGCTGCGCCAGTGTATGCAGCTGATCAGTCTTTTTCCACTGCTTTCGGTCTATGGCTATCAGGCATACCGCCATTACCATGACGGCGAAAGCTTATTTATACACAAGCCTCTGCCTGAACTATCTACAGCCGAGACGATACTGCATATTCTGCGTCCGGACAGCAAATATACACCACTTGAAGCAAAATTATTAGATATTGCGCTGATTCTTCATATGGAGCATGGCGGCGGCAATAACTCTACATTTACAACACATCTGGTGTCTTCTTCAGGTACGGATACATATTCCGTAATTGCAGCGTCGATCGGCTCGCTGAAAGGTCCAAAGCATGGCGGAGCCAATATCAAGGTCGTACAGATGATTGAAGATATGAAGTCTCAGCTGAAAGACTGGACCGACGAAGACGAAGTCCGCTCATATTTAAAAGCAATCTTGAATAAAGAAGCTTTTGACCATGCAGGTTTAATCTACGGCATGGGCCATGCTGTATATTCGCTTTCCGATCCACGTGCCAGAATCTTTCGATCGTATGTAGAGAGGCTTTCTATCGAAAAAGGCTTTACAGAGGAATTCGGCCTTTATTCTATGGTAGAACGAGTCGCTCCAAAGGTAATCGCTGATGAACGCAAGATTTACAAAGGTGTAAGCCCAAATGTTGACTTCTACAGCGGCTTTGTATACCGTATGCTTGGGCTGCCTCTGGAACTGTATACACCAATCTTTGCGATTGCCCGAATCGCGGGCTGGAGTGCTCACAGGATGGAGGAAATATCTTATAACGGCAGAATTATGAGACCTGCCTACATGAGTGTTTCCAGCAGAAGAGACTACATTCAGATGGCAGACCGTGTTTCCGAATTATAAAATTGACTCCAAACGATAAATGTTTTTATAACTTTTGCGTTTGGAGCCCTTTTATTTCTTTCAAAAACAAATTTAGAACCTTTTTTATCAATTATTCCAAATTTTTCGTTGCATAATTTGGATTTATCTTGTAAAATTTATACATAAGCTAGTATAGAAAAAGGAGTGTATCATTATGTTATTATCGGAATCCAAAATTTTAATCGGGGATGACTCTATCCTGGCGCGGAAACAATTAAAGGATATACTGACAAGGCTCGGCGGGGTACATTATATAGAAGCTGCGAACGGCCAAGAGGCTATTGATCGATATAAAGAGGAGCCTGCTGATATTGTATTCCTAGATATTGTTATGCCTGTCAAAGACGGCATCGCTGCAACCAGAGAGATTATCACCCATGATCCATCTGCTATTGTTATAATTGCTTCTTCAATCGGCACAAAAGAACAGTTGAAAAGCGCGATCGAATCCGGGGCAAAGGATTTTGTGCAAAAACCGTTCAATGCCAACAATATCCAGCGTGTAGTCGAAGCACGTTTTGATCACTAATTTAAGGGAGATTAGCTATGTATACACAATTTTTTGGAAATTTTCTTTTAACCCGAAATGTTGTAACACCAGACCAGCTCATTATGGCAATCGGCAAAGAGTCTACCAGCCATATTAAACTAGGCACGCTGGCCATGTATCACAATCTAATGACAGCCAATGAAATTGACGATGTCGTAATCGCGCAGACACACGAAGACAAGCAGTTTGGTGAACTGGCTATTGAACGCCATTATCTGACCGAAGACCAGGTCAACCGCCTGCTCTCTGAACAGAGTCCTGAATATCTGCTGCTTGGACAGATTTTAATTGAGGAAGGCATTATAACAAACGCTGATTTGGAGGATCTCATCATTGATTATGAATCCGAGCATGAGATCTACGATCTGGATCTGCAGATTGACCAGAAAGAACAGGTAACGAAGCTTATCAGCCATTATTTTAAGCTAAAAGATTTAGAAAATAGTTCACTATATGAATCTTATCTGACGCTGCTGTTCAACAATCTGATCCGCTTTATCGGGGCAGATTTTACTCCCCTGACACCGATTAAGTGCAGTGAATTTGCTACGCAGTTCGGCATATCACAGCAGATTGTCGGCGTATACAATATCACTTCGGCGATTGACATGACACGTGAAATGGCGATTGAATTCGCATCACGGTATGCTATGGATACATTTACTGAATTCGATGAATATGTTCAGGCATCCTTAGAAGACTTTTTAAATCTTCATAACGGTCTGTTTACAGTAAATATGTCTAACAATAATTCCATAGAGCTTCAGCTGGCGCCGCCACAGATTCATGAAGAAGACCTGGTTGAACTCCGTCCAGATGCAGTTACGTATCTGTTTCCGGTATTGTATCCGTTTGGCACTGTTAATATTCTTCTCTCTTTATAGGGCAACGATGACTGATCTATGGATTACATATGTGTTCAATTACAAAATCAATGGTGCCAAGACAATGTATATACATTTGTTTTGGCACCATTTTTGTTTACATTTATACTCACGAGCGATAATATTTGCCATATAGCTTTTAAGCATGAACGCTCGTGAGTCGGCATTACTGGCAAATTGTTTGCTCGTCAGTTTAAATTCCCAAAAAATTCTTTACCACTGCCGGCATTTCTTCTACTTCACATACGGTATTGTGGAGGATCCTGGCAGAACGTATATCCTCAATAGCCTTTGGAACCTTAACGTCAGCAATCCTGCTCAGCTCATCTGCCAGTTCAAAATCGCTCTTCGCGTTGTAAGCCGGGTCAATGGCCTTCATAACACTCCTCGTAAATTTAAAAGGACTTGCCGTAGACGCAATGACTGTCTTCGTACGGTCGCCCGTTTCCGCCATATATTTTTTATATACACCAGCTGCAACTGCCGTATGTGTATCCAGAACATATCCTGTTTTATCATACAGCTCTTTCATCATCTGCGCGCTCTCCTGCTCATCTGTATAATTTCCATAGAAATCCGCAAGCTCAGCCCTCATTGCATCAGAGATCTCATAAACACCATCCTCTGCAAGCTTTTTCATAAACTCTGCATTCTGTACAGCGTCATTTCCAGCAATGCGGTAGATCAGGCGCTCTAAGTTGCTTGAAATCAAAATATCCATAGATGGAGATGAGGTCAGCACAAATTCCCTGTTTTTATCATAGGTTCCCGTCTTAAAAAAGTCATACAATACTTTATTTTCATTTGAAGCGCAGATTAGTTTTGCTACCGGAAGTCCCATTTTTTTTGCATAATATGCTGCCAGAATATTGCCAAAATTGCCGGTAGGCACAACGATATTGATCTGCTCATTTTCCTGAAGCTCTCCTCTGGCAAGCATTTTGGCATATGCATACACATAGTATACGATCTGCGGTACCAGGCGGCCGATATTGATAGAATTCGCGGATGAAAACTGAAATCCCTTTTCTGCCAGCTCCTGCTCCAGAGCCTTGTCTGCAAACATCTGCTTCACACCTGTCTGTGCCTGATCGAAATTGCCTTTTATGCCTACGACATGGGTATTATCACCGGTCTGTGTCACCATCTGCTTTTCCTGTATGGGACTGACGCCGTTTTTTGGATAAAATACGATAATCTTTGTACCTTTTACGTCTGCAAAGCCTGCCAGAGCTGCCTTTCCGGTGTCTCCAGAGGTAGCTGTCAGAATCACAATATCGTTTTTTACATGATTTTTCTTCGCTGCGGTAGTCATCAGATGCGGCAGGATGGATAATGCCATATCTTTAAACGCTATGGTTGCTCCATGAAACAGCTCTAAGTAGTATGCACCATCTGCATGTACCAACGGCGCGATTTCTTCTGTATCAAATTTGCTGTCATAAGCTGCGCGAATGCAGTCTTTTAATTCCTGCTGCGTAAAATCGGTAAAAAACAGCTTCATGATTTCGTAGGCTGTTTCCTGATAGGTCATTTGAGACAGCTCTTTTAGGCTTACGCCAAGTTCAGGTATATGGTCTGGTACGAATAAGCCTCCGTCTTCGGACAGACCTTTTAATATTGCCTGTGATGCTGTTACTTTTATGCCCGCATCCCTTGTGCTTGAATACATTAAATCCATGATCTTACCTTCCTTTATCATATTTGCATTTTCATACTTTATTATAAGCTAGATTTCGGTTTTGACAAGTATTATTGTTTATATTATTTTAAACTTTAAGGCTTGTTAAACGAAATCTTAAGCAACAGCACCCGGCACGCTTAAGATGTTTTTTCACTGCTTCACAGGCATTCATAACCGTCTTACACTACTTTGTAACCTCAAATTCCTGCGCCCCTGCGGCACCCGGTGCTATTTCATATCTTTCAAATACAATTACCAGATTATCTTTATGGTTCATGTAAAACTTTGTATTCCCATCCATTCCCTTCCAATCATCACCCCAATATTCCATTCCAGTTTCTTTCTCTCTCTGCTTGATCTGCTCGCGGATATTTTCTTCTGCTGCCTGTATCTGCGCATCATCCAAAATATCACGAATCGTAATCCACCTGACTGCTTCCATATCATAATTATAATATCTAGCCTCATAGCCTGAATTAGTCCAGTTATCATTTGCCATGACCGCCAAAGACAGATACCTGTCCGACTGAGACTTTACTTCGTACCATACCTTGATCTTAATATCATGTTCCGCCCACTCTTCCTCGGTTCCACCTGTTTCAAGAAAAGCCTGTCTGTATTCGGCTGCCTTGGACACCGCTTCTTCCGCGTACTGTCTGCAGAATGAGTGGATTTCTTCGTTTACTTTCTCTTCCATTCCTCCCAGTTCCTCAGAAATCATCTCTACGCTTGGAACGTCCACAGAAATCTCTGCATCATCCGTCTCAATTACTTGATTTTCTTATATAATAAGTCAGATTTCGGTTTTGACAAGCCTTAATGTTCATATTATAATGTATGGAAGTAATCCGGGCATCAGCCGATGTCATTATAATCACAAGTGATAAAGTTTTTCATATCGCTTCCGCTATTGGCGCTGCAGATTTTATTGCTCGTCAGTATCGCTTGAGCATTTCATAACCAGAGAAAACTTTTAAGGAGCATCAGCATCTATGTTGACAGGAGTATTTCAGGCAGCTAAAAAAGACGGTACTATTTATTATCGTTCCAATATTACTTATCGAAGCAAGCATATCAGTCTGGGAAGCTTTAGGTCGGAGAAAGATGCTCATCAGGCTTATTTAGAGGCAGACCGGCTGCTGAAGGACGCAGCGATTACGATTCATAACGTATCTTTTTCACATTATCAGATTCATCATGAAAAGATTGTTACACTGCTTAATTATAGAGATAATAAAATCTATATTAAAAATCCGATTTATATGTATCGTACTTATTTTTGTTATTATCTGACACCGGATGAGATCTATAAGTTTGATATTGATGACTTGTTTTATTTTTCCAGCCATAAGCTGCTAAGACGCGGCGGACATTTGTATGTCAATGATTATGGAATGCAGATGACTGTACTCTCCCGTTATGGCATTCGTAATTTTGCTGTGGCGGGAAAGGATTATATGTTTGCCAATCAAGATCCTTATGATTTGAGGTACGCGAATATTATTAATATTAATCCCTTTCATGGTGTAAGACGGTGCAGTAAGAATGGAATGATCTCTTATGATACATTTATCCATATCAAGGGAGATCTCAGGGTAGGCTCCTATTCTGCCTTATATGAGGCTGCTATCGCCTATAACAAGGCTGTCGATCTGGCCAGACAGCATGGCATTACTAAAAATTTTCCTACGAACTTCCTGACAGATTTGTCGGCTAGGGAGTATGCGCAGGCGTATACTGAGGTGAAAATTTCTGCGAAATACAAAAAATATTTGTCTAATTATATGAATCATTGTAAGAATTCCTGATCATTTGTGACATTTAACCCGCCAAGCATGAAAATCATGAGCGTATACGGACATCGCGTCAGTACATTAGGATCTAAATCGCTTCGCGATGGAATTTTCATAATAAAAAGCCCTGCACATTTTACTGTGCAGGGCATAAGCTTGCTGTCATTTACTTTCCTTGATTTATATAATTAACCAATCCTTCCGCTGCAATAATTTTCTGCATAAATGGCGGAAATGCCTGTCCCTGGAATTGGAGGTTTTTTGTCCTGTTATATATCATACCGCTGTCAAAATCCACTTCTACTTCATCACCGGCTTCAATACCTTTTGATGCCTGTGGACATTCAATAATCGGCAGACCGATATTGATAGCATTGCGGTAAAAAATACGGGCAAATGTCTCCGCAATGACACAGCTGACACCGGATGCCTTGATCGCTATCGGCGCATGTTCTCTGGAAGAACCACAGCCGAAGTTTTTATCTGCTACAATGATGTCTCCTTTTTGTACCTTGCTTACAAATCCTGCGTCAATGTCTTCCATGCAATGCTGTGCGAGCTCTTTCGGATCTGATGAATTCAAATATCTTGCTGGAATGATTACATCTGTATCTACATTATCACCATATTTAAATACATGGCCACTTGCTTTCATTGATCTGTCCTCCTACTCTTCTGGTCCTGATATCCTGCCTGTGATGGCACTTGCAGCAGCTACGGCAGGACTGGCAAGATAAATCTCAGACTCTACATGTCCCATACGTCCTACAAAATTGCGGTTTGTGGTAGATACGCAGCGCTCTCCCTCTGCAAGGATTCCCATGTATCCGCCCAGACAAGGTCCGCAGGTCGGCGCGCTGACGATTGCTCCTGCTTCTACAAATATTTTCAGCAGGCCCTCTTCCATAGCATCCAGATAAATCTGCTGAGTTGCAGGGATAATAATCACGCGGATGCCGTCGGCTACTTTTTTGCCTTTTAATATCTCTGCCGCGCAGCGCAGATCATCCAGCCTGCCATTGGTACAAGAACCGATTACAACCTGATCGATCTTAATGTCTTCGACTTCATCGATCGTCTTTGTATTTTCTGGCAGATGCGGAAAAGCAACGGTGGATTTAAGCGTACTTAAATCAATCGTAATCTCCTGCTCGTATTCTGCATCAGCATCAGCTTCGTAGATCTTATATGGGCGTTTTGAATGTGCCTTCATATATTCTTCTGCTAATGCGTCTACCGGGAAGATCCCGTTCTTTGCGCCTGCTTCAATCGCCATATTAGCGATTGTGAAACGATCATCCATTGTAAGGCTGGCAATTCCATCTCCGGTAAACTCTAATGATTTGTACAAAGCACCGTCTACCCCGATCATTCCAATCAAATGAAGAATCAGGTCTTTTCCGCTGATATACTTTTTCGGACTGCCTGTCACAGTCACTTTGATCGCTGACGGTACTTTAAACCATGCTTTGCCAGTAGCCATGCCTGCTGCCATATCTGTACTTCCTACACCTGTAGAAAAAGCTCCCAGCGCTCCATACGTACAGGTATGCGAGTCAGCCCCGATGATGACATCTCCTGCTACCGTCAGGCCCTGTTCCGGCAGCAGTGCATGTTCGATCCCCATCTTTCCTACGTCAAAATAATTTGTAATTCCATTTTTACAAGCAAATTCACGGACACATTTGCAGTGCTGCGCCGATTTAATATCTTTATTCGGAACAAAATGATCCATTACAAGCGCAATCTTATCTTTGTGGAAGACTCCATCCACATTCATTTTTTCAATCTCATGAATTGCAACCGGCGACGTAATGTCATTGCCTAGCACGAGGTCTAAATCCGCCTCAATCAGCTGTCCTGCAGTTACCGAATCTAATCCGGCATGTGCCGCAAGTATTTTCTGGGTCATTGTCATGCCCATAGCAAATTCCTCCTTATTATGATTTATTTAGTATAATACTAATTCCTATGTTTACACAATAACATAGTTTTTGATATAATACTAATATATAATAAATATATATATCATAACCTGGAGTTATAGTTAAGCTTCCTGTCCATGCCATGCATCCTGCTGCCCGGCATGTCTAAAATATGCCGTGGATGAGCCTTCTGTAAAAAGGGGCGTGGATGTGAGCCTATGTCATTAACTTAAGCCTTACATAACCAGATTCTGCGTCTTCGGGACGGATTTGTCTGGCAGTCACATGAGATGCCAGACAAATCCGTCCCGAAGACGCAGAATCGTCAGGAAGATCGCTAAGTTAATGACATTGGGATGTGAGCCGTAACGTATAGATTTATTTATGAAAGGATTTTCACATGGAACAGACATTATCTTCTTATTACATTTTCTATACTGTCGCAGACTGCGGCAAGATTTCAAAAGCAGCTGAAAAGCTGTATATCAGTCAGCCTGCCGTAAGCAAATCCATTCAAAAGCTGGAAGACAGCCTTGGCTGCAGGCTGTTTCTGCGCAATTCGCGCGGCGTCATCCTGACAGAAGAAGGCAGAGTGCTGTACACCCATGTAAAATCTGCCATTGACACCCTTTCTATCGGTGAAGAAAAAGTACGACGCTCGATTGAACTCGGTGTCGGACATTTAAAAATCGGAGTCAGCTCTACGCTGTGCAGATATGTTCTGCTGCCATATTTAAAAGATTTTACAGCAAAATATCCTCATATTAATATTTCAATAAAATGCCAGTCCACCAAAGAGACACTTCGGCTTATTCAGGAAGACAAACTGGACCTTGGGCTGGCAGGGCTTGGGAATCAGGAACTGGCGCATACGCTGCACTTTGATTATATCTCAGATATAGAAGATTTATTTGTCGCAACGAAACAATATTTGTATTATCTAAAGCAGCGGGGTGTTTGCGATAATCAAATCTTACAGAACTGCTCTTTAATCCTTTTGGATAAAAATAACATTTCCAGACAATACATTGATGAATATCTACAGCAGAACCATATCGAAATACAAGAATGTATAGATGCTTCTTCTATGGACCTGCTGATTGAATTCGCGAAAATTAATTTAGGCGTTGCCTGTGTCATCCGGCAATTTATAGAACCAGAACTGGCAGAAGGATCTTTAGTGGAAATTCCTCTGCCTGTCCCGATTAAAAAGCGTTCGATTGGATTTGTATACAAGCCAGAGTGCAGATTCTCTCAGTCTATGGAAAAATTTCTTTCATTTATCCATCCAGATCAAAGAATACCAAATAGGAACTGAGGTTATATTTCTTTGATTTATCCATCTAGGTAAAAAATACCAAACAGGAACTGAGGTTATATTTCTTTGATTTATCCATCTAGGTAAAAGAATACCAAACAGGAACTGAGGTTATACTACTTTCCTACATGATCGTTTTGCTTCCATGTATCATACTAATGAACGACCCCGCAGCAAGCTGCGGGGTATCAAAAGACCAATCTCGCTTTGCTCGGTATTAGTTTGTTGCGCAGCAGAGCTACAAGGAATCAGACTCGGAAAGATTGAACGAAAAAAGTTCCCCTGCATGATTACTTTGCTGCACTATCGATTTGCTCTCTCGTATAGTAGCCTCCTTCAATCAGTGTTTCTTCCAAATTATCCGCATCTACAATCATCGGAGTACATACATAGGCTGGCACGATCAGTACATGATTGTCATAGTTCTCTGTGTCATTAATCTCCGGTTCCGTTCCATCTAATATTGCTTCTGCCATAGAAACACATTTTTGAGCAAGGATGCGTGTATCCTTATAAACGGAAAAGGTCTGTGTGCCTTCCAAAATATTGCTGCAAGCTGTAATCTCGCAGTTTTGTCCAGATATTACCGGCCAATTCTCAACCGTGTATCCCGCTGCCTTAAATGCCTCCTGACAGCCATAAGCCAGACTATCCAGGGCAGCTGCACAAAGATCCAAGTCCTCATGATTGTAATACTCAGCCAAAATATCCGCACACCTCTTCTTGGCCTTTTCTTTTGTCTCTCCTGCTATGGCGGCACTTTTCATCGATGCCCGGCCAGACTTACAGACCAGGGTGCCTTCATCCAGATACGGCTTTAAAGCTTCCATCAGCCCTTTATACAAAAGCCGCGCATTACGATTGCCTGAATCACCCATAAAAAATTCGATTGTTTTATATTCACCATCCGCGAGATGATCTAATCCAGCCTTTTTTATCATTGTCTGCCCAATCAGAATACCAGCTCCTTTATAATCAAATGACAAATAGAATGAGACTGCATCTGTATTCATCAGAAGACTGTCATATGCTATAACAGGTATACGGGCCTCTCCTGCCTGATCTAATGCATCCGCTAACTCATTGGAACTGACTGGAGCTATTACAATGCAGTCAGCCTGTGATTTTACAAACTCCTCGATCTGTGCTGCCTGCTTTTTTGCATCATCATCAGCAAATTCTGTAATTACCTGACAGCCGGCTGCTTCGAATCCTCTTTTCATATTCGCAGCGTCATCCAGCCATCGCTGCGAAGACTGGTCAGGCAGAGAAATTGCTATTTTCCTATTGCTTTCTGATGCATCTGCAACACTATCAAAAACGGATGAATCTTCCTGATCCTGCATGGTATTATCATCTGCAGCGCTGTCTTCAGCATTGTCTTTCTGCACATGATTGTTTCCGCTGTCTTCTTCTTTTTCTGTGGAACCAGTTAGTGCACAGCCCGACAGCGCCCATGTACATAATACAATGCATAGGAACATGCTTAACAGCTTTTGGTTCATATGCCTTATATATTTTATCTGCTTCATATGTTTCATCTGCCTCCTTATCATAGATCTTTACATAGCTGCTGACATGTCTATGGAAAATATATTAATAATATTCACAATTCGTTCATATTTATAATGTTATCCTATCTATTTTTCCTTAATTTGTCAATCACTTTAGATAATTTTAAGAATATACGGGTAATAAATTTTGTAACAGTTTAGATAACATGTTACATTATGGATGCCCGGCTGTTTTTCATAAGCTTTACAATGAAACAATAAACACAGTAATAAAACTGTATAGGATTGAAAAATAAGTGCTTTTTTTCAGTCTTCTTGCAGGACTGAAAAATAAGTGCATGTTTCAATCTTCTTGTATGGTTGAAAAATAAAATCTGTTTAATAATCATTTATGATTGAAAAATAAAAACATTTTAATAATCAAAAGCTTTGAAACGCAGATCGCCTCTCCGGCTGACAATCGTCAAGTAAAAGCAGAAGCTTTCACGTAATGCTTTCGATAAACAGCTGGGAGAGGGAATCTGCCCGGTCTGCCGGCGGCTTTGGAAGAATGCTAGAAGCCCTTAGTATTCTGCTAGGTAAACAGGCGGCGAAGCCGCAGCGGCACCTTTAGCTGCTGACATTTGGTCAGGGCGGGCCAGAGCGTGTTTGAAAAATGCTTTCTGTGAGATGTACCCACAGGGCATGATATGGAGAATTTATCCCAAATTTATGAGGCATAGCGGGCTATGTTGATTAAATTTGGGATGAATGATCCGCAAAGTGGGGAGTGCAGATCGCGGGAATGATTTTTCAAACACGCTCTAGGTGCCGCGACCGTACGGTGCCACAGCGTAAACGCAGAATGCTTAGGGCTTCTTGCATTCTGGAACGGACGCCGGCAGACCGGGCAGATTCCCTCTCCCAGCGTCCGGCTACCCAATACCGCACTTTATCTTAACAAAAAACGACTTCCCCAGTCGGCTAAGTCTCCGGGAAGCCGTTTATGTAATCTAATTTGTGTACAAAAATTTTAGTTGTTAATCAGCTTGCTGTCTTCATCATTCCAGCTATAAAGCTTACGCACTTCTTTACCAACTGCTTCTGAAGGATGCTCTGCTGCTTTCTTTCTCATCATTTTGAAATGCACCTGACGTCCTGCCGGGGACATATCCAGTAAAAATTCTTTTGCAAAAGAACCATCCTGAATGTCAGCTAAGATCTTCTTCATTGCTGCTTTTGTCTCATCTGTAATAATCTTTGGCCCTGTGACATAATCACCATACTCTGCTGTATTGGATATAGAATATCTCATACCTTCAAATCCAGACTGGTAAATCAGGTCTACAATCAGCTTCATTTCATGAATACACTCAAAATAAGCATTTCTTGGATCATAACCAGCTTCACACAGCGTCTCAAAACCAGCCTGCATTAATGCGCATACGCCGCCGCACAATACTGCCTGCTCTCCAAAGAGGTCAGTCTCTGTCTCTACGCGGAACGTCGTCTCTAAAACGCCGGCTCTTGCACCGCCGATTCCTAACGCGTATGCTAATGCCAGATCTAATGCTTTACCGGTAGCATCCTGCTCTACCGCTACTAAGCAAGGAACACCTTTGCCTTCCTGATACTCAGAACGTACGGTATGGCCCGGTCCCTTTGGTGCAATCATCGTGACATCTACATCCTTTGGAGGTACGATTGTCCCATAATTGATATTGAAGCCATGTGCAAACATCAGCATATTGCCCGGCTCCAGATTTGGCTCAATATCGTTTTTATACATATCAGCCTGCTTTTCATCATTAATTAAGATCATGATAATATCAGCCAGTTTTGCAGCTTCTGCCGTATTGTATACTTTCAGTCCCTGCGCCTCGGCCTTTTCTTTCGACTTACTGCCTTCGTATAAGCCGATAATAACATTACATCCGGAATCCTTCAGATTCAGTGCATGTGCATGTCCCTGACTTCCATAACCAATAATCGCAATCGTCTTGCCCTCTAATAGAGAAAGGTTACAGTCTTCCTGATAATAAATTTTGCTTGCCATTTTTTAGCCTCCTAAAATTATTCTAAATATGTAACATCGGAAGAACCTCTGGTTAAACCAGTTATTCCGGTCCTAGCTAATTCAAGTATCTCAAATCCGGATACCAGATCCAAAAATGCACTCAGCTTCTCCTGATTTCCTGTCAGCTCTATGACCATAGAATCGCGCGTGACATCTACTACTTTCCCGCGGAATATTTCAATTACACTCAAAATCTCCTGCCGGCTGGATTCCTGTACACGGAGCTTTACCAGTATCAATTCCCTTGTAACAGAGCTTCCTGCCTCCAGTCTCTTAATATCCAATACATCTTCCAGCTTAGCCAACTGATTCTCAATCTGTTCCAAAATCAGCTCGTCCCCGCTTGATACGATTGTAATCCTCGTATATCTAGGATCTGCCGTCACGCCGGCAGATATGCTGTCAATATTGTAGCCGCGGCGGCTGAATAAACCAGATACATGGCTTAATACGCTAGATGTATTTTCAACCAATAAAGATAAAGCCTGTCTTCTCATATAAAACCGTCCTTCTCTCTGATCTGTGCGAAACTTTTATCACGTAATCATTTTGAGAAATTGAACACGCGATACTCTATTGAAATTAACTTATACAGATCACTTATTTGCACAAATCTTATTCTAGCACATTCAAATGGAATGTCAATAAATTTTATTTGAGTTTCTGTCCTTTTGTTAAAGTTCAGCCTTCGACTTCACTGTAACGGAATCCAGCTCATTGAAAGTTCGCCTTTGGCGAAGTGCCGGATTCCCTCTTGGCATAATTTACACGTTCTTACGTACTTTGCAGCTGATGTAAAGTACTGGGCTGAACTGTTACTTTCTTTTCACACCCAATATCATTAACCTGAGATTTTCACAGCTAGAGACAGAAGCTTCTGTCCCGCGTCTTAGTCGGAATTAGCGACCAGCTGCTTGGTCTAGGCGTGAAAAGTACCGAATTTTTTCCTATTTTATTGCAGGTATTGTATTCATACTCCTTCGCACTGCCTCTATTTCGGACTGTGCATATCCGCAGAAATCAGAAATCTGCCGCACTGTCTTCCCATTTCTAAGCATATATTCGATGTCTTTTTTCCGTCCTTCCTCACGTCCTTCGCGTCTTGCGTCCATTTCATATGCTTGCCACGTCATATACTCAACCTCCCATTCCTTATAAATGTGAACACAAGATTATAAATAACAACAGCTGCCGCAGTACCAACAGACAATATGCCAGATAGCTTATCTCATCATCTAATACTATACAAATGCATATTTCTGCCAAGTATGCAGCAGCTTTTCATCTAACACAAACGCATATTTCTGCCAAGTATACAGCAGCTTATTTTATGTGACGGATCCGTCTCTTAATATCTCTTAATTTTTTTAGAAGGTGTCTTTTCAAATTCCGTCTCACGGACTTTCAAGCTGTATACTTTCTTATAAGCCGGAGCCTCGTCATTATATCTATCAATAATCTCCTGGAGCGCAGCCCTTATGTCTGTAATTCCCTGTTTCCCGGCATATTCATAATCCGGGAAGATTTCTGCTTCAATCACGCCCTGTGCGTCACGGACAAGGATTTCCTGTACCAGACGGGCAGAACCGATTTTATTTTCCAGTTCTTCCGGAGATACGTTTTCGCCATTTTTCGTAATAATCAGATTCTTTAGCCGTCCGGTCAGATGGATATAATTGTCTTCATCCACATATCCTAAGTCACCGGTACGCAGCCAGCCATCCACTAACGTCTCGCCTGTCTCCTGCGGCATTTTATAATATCCCTGCATTACGCTGCTGCCGCGAACCCAGATCTCGTTGTCTACGACTTTGGCTGCACAGTTCGGCATCAGCTTGCCTACGGTATCTTTTCTAAGGTCCCAGCTCAGATTTGTACTAATGACAGGCGCGCACTCTGTCATGCCATACCCCTGCAGGATTGTAATGCCATAGCTTTCAAACAGGTCGATGAGTTCCGGATTCAGATAAGCGCCTCCGCTGCAGATTGTATGGAGTTTTTCTCCGAACACTTCCTTTTTTACAATTTCTTTTGGCAGCCCGGCTGTTTCTTCCAGTTTTTTAGCAAGTGTTTCGATCATAAGCGGCACCATCAGAATCATATCCGGCTGAAAAAGCTTCATATTTTTGGCAACACGTATTAAAGAATCGTTAATACAGATAATGCTTCCAAGAGAGATTCCTTTTAATATATCCATACTCAGACAATAAGCATGATGAATTGGAAGAACGGATAAAATCGTAGTCCTAGGAGGAATCTTCATATCGAGACAGGTCGCATTTTCAGCTAGATTTCTCTGAGTAAGCATAACGCCCTTGCTTTTTCCCGTTGTGCCGGAAGTAAACATGATGGTACACAGCGCTTCCGGGTTTGCCCAGTGGTCAAATGCACCTGCATGTTCCTGAATCAGCTCGCTGTATGACAACACTTCATCTGTACTCTTTTCCTGCTGCATGGATATCACATATTTTAACTGCGGACAGCGTTTTTTTACAATCGCCATGACATCCTTGCGCACCTCGTCGACGACAAACACAGATGCATCCGCACGGTCAATCAGCTCGCACATTTCTTCGGCCGGAAGGGATACATCCAGAGGAACTGCCACGCTGCCGCTGTTTACCGTGCCTAAGTATGTAACCAGCCACGGATAAGAGGTCATGCCCGTTAGAGCAATCTTATTTCCCTGCTCACCCAGCGCCTTTACGACGCAGGAAAAGCTTTCACTGTCCTGCTTCAGCTGTGTATAAGATTTTGCCTCGATCACATCTTTTTTTACTTTATAGCGGATTGCATCCTCTGCACCAAATTCTTGTTCTGAACGAACGATAATATCCCGAATTGTATTGCAAATCATAGTTTCTTCCTCCTTTTTTCTGTCAGGTCTGTGAACCGCTGTGAACAAATAAGTTTTCCAAATTCATTGAAGTTCGGCGTAAATGCAAAGCTGGAAAGGACAGCTCCTGACAGAACTACAATAACTGCTTCCTATCTATCGTAACAGTCCAGACCAGCTGACCTGTTACTGCCTGTTTTATTCTGCGGATAATTTTTCCAGATAATCAACTGCTTCCTGTACGGTACGAATCTTGGCTGCTTCCTGCTGGTCTATTTCAATGTCAAATTCATCCTCCAACTCGCCGAGCATACTCATAAAATCAAAAGATGTAAACATAAGGTCTTCCATAAACCGTGATTCCGGCTTCACCTGAGACGGTTCAACCTCTACATAATTACTGATTATTTCAGCTAATTTTTCAAACATTTTCACTTTCCTTCTTTCCATATATAAAACTCTGCCAAAACTGTTACTGCTAGATCAGCTTTATAATATCACCGACCGGCAGGTTCGGATTCTCAATTCCTTTAAACATGATTTTACACAGATAGTAATACAAATATTCCAGTTCCTTTCTGCTCACTGCACGAATCTGATGCTCAAAATTAAAGTCCAGCCCATTATCCTCCGGGCGATGCATAACTGTCAGATACATTCCCTGCGTTGTTGCTCCATTCGAATACCATTTTGTCTTATACTGGATCCCGTTCAGCTTATCCAGGCCATTTTCCTGAAGAGTCATTGGCTGATAAGTCAATGCCATAGGCTCATAGGTCTGTCCCGGCTCTACCGGATAAAGCTTGCTGCGGTATGCAAAATATTCTACCGGATCATAATTTGCGTGCCTAAACATCTCATTTTGTTTATCACGAATCTCATAGATCGCATCAATAAAGCTCCGCTCCAGAGGAATAATTGTACGGAACGGGAACGAATGAATCCTTGTGCCGCCTGATTTTTTCTCCTTCAGAGTCGCTCTTCTGGCAATCGCCGTATTGATGGATACATCATCATTTCCGTTCATTTTCTGAAAATAAGTACGCAGCCCCATCAGCAGCAGGCAGGTCAGGGATACATGATATTTCTCGCAGAAGCTCATCAGGCGCTTGGTCGGTTCTTCTTCCAGATGAAACGTATCTATTTCCGCATCGACAGAATCAGATACATTTATTGCCGCACGAAGTTTCGGATTTCCGGATCTTTCACGCTCCATTTCCAGTCTTCCGCTTCCATTAATACCATTATAAATCGGTTCTGATTCTTCAATCAGCTTATGGAAATATTCCTCATCACGCGCCTTTGCTTTGCTTCCATCCTCATAAGCCAGGTCTTTTTGAATCTGATCGATATAAGAAGCCATATCCTTAGGATATGGTACATCATTATACACTCTGCTGCAGTAAAGCTCAATAATATCTCTCAAAAATCCAATCAAAGACTGCGCGTCCATAAGCCTGTGGTCAGCCAGCAGATATACTCCGTTAAATCCATCCGGCGTATGAATCATGACAATCCGATTCATCGGGATTTCTTCTTTTACAAAAGGCACCCTTGTCCAGCTCTTCATAACCGCTTCTGCTTCTTCCATCGTCTGTCCGCTGAAATCTACAAACTCAATCTCTCGTTCTTCTTTCTCTACGACATACTGATACCAATTTCCTTCTTTATCCGATACAAAACGCACACGCATACATTCATTTCGATCGTAGGCCTCATAAATACTCTCTTTTAATATATTCCAGTCAAGATCCACCTGAATCGTCAGGCTCGTGCCAATATTCAGCACTTCCTTTTTCGGAGAAAACTTTAGATAATAAAAATGAAATTTCTGTGCTTTCGTCAGAGGATATACTTGATATCCTTTTCTCGTTTTCATCATTTCATAACTCCTTCCAAAAATTCCGTCATCGCATTCTCATAAGCTTCCATATCTTTATAGTAGCTTTCAGCATGAGCTGCGTCTTTTATAATTAATTTTGTCACCTTAGAGCCGCAGTTTTGTTCGATTTCATCACACATTGCGCATGGCACAAAGGTATCTGCATCCCCATGAATCAGCAGAATCGGAACCTGTGCATTACGCACTTCTCTGGCAGCATTACATTCGTCCAGTCCGTAGCCCGCTTTTTTGCGGTTCATATAATCGGTAATCTGCATCATTGGAACTGCGGGTATATGGTACATGGTATGCAGCACATGCGTAAATACCTGCTTCGGTGAAGTAAACGCACAGTCTGAAATAATCCCCTTTACCTGTTTTGGCAGCTTCAGCCCGCTTGTCATCAATACTGTAGAACCACCCATAGAAATGCCGTGCATCACAATCTGCACATCCTCGCCGCACCGCTCAATCACCCAGTCAATCCATGAACAGGCGTCTACGCGGTCCAGACATCCAAATCCAATGTATTCTCCTTCGCTCTGACCATGTGCCCTCTGGTCTACCAGCAGCAGACTGTACCCCCGCTGCAGATAATACGAAGACAGCCCGCAGAAGTCGCTAGATGCCTGTCCTGTGTATCCATGAAAGCAAATGGCAGTCTTCTTCTCATCCTGCTGCGGAAAATAGATCGCATGAAGCCTCAGCCCGTCACCGGACTGCTTAAATACATCCTCATGCGGCTGAGCCATCAGATTTTCTCTCCGCTCTCCGATCAGCGGAAAATACTGATTCCAGTCGGTCCCTGCCATCTTCATTGTGCGTTCAACCTTTGCATTGCTTCTTTTCATAGTCCTGCGGTATAAGTATGCTGAAGCCCCTGCCTCTGCAGCCGCCAGCACTCCTGCCAGCACCGCAGTCTTTTTTAATAATTTCTTCATATTTCTCCATTTCCGGGCAATTTGATCCCCAGCGTACTGTTTCAGCTTAATTACGCGAGATATAATTCACCTAAATATAATTGATACAGTACACTATAGCGTATTTGAAACTGCAAAATAAGACTCTGTATTTTTTGCTTTTTTATTTCTTCTTTTTGCTTTGAATGAACTCTTTTAACTTTAATGCTTTGCCGATATCTCCTTCTACCTTGAGCTTCTGCAGAGTAACCGCAGCTACCGGATCAAGCTTTCCAGACGCAATCTTCATAAATGTCTCCGCCTTGCCGGTAAACATCGCATCCCTGTCATAATATTCATACGGCTCGACATATAACACGCCTTCCTTTACTTCTACATAAAAGATGCCCTCCGCATCCCCAACAATATTGAACTGGTATGCCAGATGCTCTGTCACATCGCTCACATCAGCCTCCATAAACTTGCCTTTAATCTCTGAAAAAAAATCTGCGTATGTCATATTTAATCCTCCATTTTCTCTTTCGACCATAAGTCGATTTATCTTTTCCATTACATTAACATTTATTCGACCATTGGTCAATTAGTATTATTAAAAAAAATTACCAAATATTAAATTATTTTCTGTGAACATTTTTATAATCAGGTATGTTATAATTGATTTGTTTATTTTTGCATGATCTTTGGTTTACTCACGAGCAATGCAGTCAGTCTTAATTCCTTTTGCTTGTGAGCCGATTTTAATGATTGCTGGGAGCTGATAAGAAAAAGGCGAGATCTATGGATAGGTTATTTCTTAACAGTTCCCTAGTATATATTCTTTATTATAGTCAGACATCAGCATAATTATTTATCAGGAAGGCGAAAAGATATGCCAGACATTTCAAAATATGACAGAATCCTAGATGCATTACAAACACTAATGGAAAGCCAAAAACTACAGAATATTACAGTCAGTCAGATCGCGCAGGCTGCCGGCATCGGCAAAGGAAGCATTTATTACTATTTTTCTTCAAAAGAAGCTATCCTGCAGGCAATGATTGAACGTAATTATAAAAAGCCGCTGGAAACGGCAAAAGATCTGGCTATGCGGACGGATATCCCGCCTTTTACGCGTATGGCAATGATTCTTCAGGCATGTCGGAATTCTTCTATCGAATATATGCGCCAGGACGCGTCTACTTCTTCCATCGGCGCACAGGAGCAGGCTTACCTGCACCAAAAATATGTAAATTATCTGATTAGTGAATTAAAGCCGGAACTGACTGCGATCATTGAACAGGGAATTGAAATTGGAGAAATCCATTTTGAATATCCATCTGCACTGGCAGAAATTGTTTTGATTGTACTCACGGTTAAGATCGGGAATCTGCTTCTGCCTTCATCACAGGAAAATATTGAAGAGACGATGCGTGCGTTGATTTCATTATTAGAAAAGGGAACGGAAAATCCGGCCGGATCGCTGAATTTCCTATTATCTTAATAAAATAAACTGTTAAACGACTGCATCCATTTCGGTCCGCGCAAACGTGTGCCAATAAATCATCCCTATCATGCCCTGTGGGTACAAAGCATAGAGTGCAAATTGCGGGAATGATTTTTCAAACACGCTCTAGTGTACTGTCTGCTTGATATTTAGCATAATTACTTGTCTATTTTCCCGATAGCACATATCAAAAATCCTTAACGTAGGCACCACTACGCCGCGGATTTTTGATATGCACTCTCGGAAAAATATCCTGCGTACTTATACTAAATATCAAGCAGACAGTACACTAGCTAAAATCCATAAGAAAACGGACTTAGGACGCTGATGCGCCCATAGTCCGTCATACCAAACATGTTCTGATTATTATAGTCTAATCATTCATCTTCAAACAATGGTGTAGAAAAGTACCGTTCCGCCGTATCCGGCAGTATCGTAACAACTGTTTTCCCTTTTCCTAGCTTTTTTGCCATCTGAATCGCTGCTGCTACATTTGTCCCGCTGGAAATTCCGCACATAATTCCTTCCCGCCTTGCAAGATCTTTGGATGTCTGGATGGCTTCTTCATCGGAAACGATATAAATATCCTCATAAATCTGCTGATTTAAAATCTTTGGAATAATTCCGTCACCAATGCCCATCTGCAGGTGCGTGCCGATTGACCCTCCTGATAAGATCGCGGCATTCTCCGGCTCTGCTGCCCAGATCAATATATCAGGATACTGTGCCTTTAATACTTCACCAATGCCGGTAATCGTCCCTCCGGTTCCAATGCCGGAACAAAAGCCGTCAATCGCACCTTCTACCTGCTCTAAGATCTCAACCGCTGTATGATATTTGTGGGCAATTGGATTTGCAGGATTTTCAAACTGCTGGGGTACAAATACATTCGGGTCATCTTTTGCCATGCGCAGTGCTATGTTCATGCACTCTTCAATACAGGCGCCGATATTCCCGGCATCATGAACCAGAATCAGCTCTGCGCCGTAATGCTGCACCAGCTTGCGCCGTTCCTCGCTGACAGAATCCGGCATGATAATCCGTGTCTTATAGCCGCGAACTGCTCCGATTAAGGCAAGGCCGATTCCCTGATTTCCGCTGGTCGGTTCTACGATGATTGTATCTTTATGTATGCGCCCTTCTTTTTCTGCGCGGACAATCATCTGATACGCTGTACGTGTTTTAATAGAACCGCCGACGTTTTGTCCCTCACATTTTACTAAAACTTCCGCACTGTCCTTGGGTACCAGTCTGTTCAACCGGATCATTGGTGTATGACCCATTGCGGCTAATATATTTTCATAAATCATCTTATGCTGTCCTCTTTCTATGATTTTTCATCGTGTTTTATCATAACACAATCTGGGGACGGCGTAAAGAAAATAGATGAAATTCTTTGTATCACATTTATTGATTGTCAACAGTTTAGATAAGGTGTTACGTAGTGGCTGGCCGGACGCTGGGAGAGGGAATCTGCCCGGTCTGTCGGTGTCCGTTCCAGAATGCAAGAAGCCCTAAGCATTCTGCATTTACGCTGTGGTACCGTACGGTCGCGGCACCTAGTCCGCCCTGACTGAATGTCAGCAGCTAAAGGTGCCGCTGCGGCTTCGCCGCCTGTTTATCGAGCAGAATACTAAGGGCTTCTAACATTCTTCCAAAGCCGCCGGCAGACCGGGCAAATTCCCTCTCCCAGCTGTTTATGACAAGCATTACATGAATCATACTGTCTGTAACGGCTGATCAGATCATGACCTATGATAAGCAGTACCCAGTTAACTGTAACGGCTGTATCAGATCGTGATTTATGATAAGCAGTACCCAGTTAACTGTAACGACTGTATCAGATCGTGATTTATGATAAGCAGTACCCGGTTAATAGTTGTCTATGTATTTATCGTCTTTGTTGTAAGGCTGATCAGAAACAGCCGGGTGATGGGAGCTGTCTCATCTTTCTGTGATGTTGGAAGAATGATTAGAAGCCCTTAGTATTCTGTTCAACAGACAGGCGGCGGAGCCGAAGCGGCACCTTTAGCTACCGGCATTTGGCCGGGGCGGACTTGGTGCCGCGACCGTCCGGTACCACAGTGTAAAAACAGAATACTTAGGGATTCTTATCATTCTGGAAAAGTCACAGAAAGATGAGACAGCTCCCATCACCCGGCGTCCGGATATTCAAAAATGTAACACATTATCTAAACTATTGCATTTTGCGGAACATGAATGCCGTCGGTTTGGGAAGGTAAACAGGCGGTGGTCCGAAGCGGAGGCTGAATCGTTATCTTTTGCTTTCATCATTCAGCCATTCTGTGTTATATTTGAATTATTAAATATTTGGAGAATAAATATGGACCTAAAAAATTTGAAAACATTTATCCAGACCGCAGAATTAGGCAGCTTTACCAAAGCGTCTGAAAAATTGGGCTATTCTCAGTCTACTGTGTCCTTTCAGATTAAGCAGCTGGAAACGGAACTAAATACACAGCTGTTTGAGCGTATCAATCATACGGTTGCCTTGACTGACAGAGGGAGGGAAATATTAGCATATGCGCACCGGATTATCCGGCTGTCAGACGAAATGATACAAGATGCGCCGGACGGGCAGGCTGCTGTGGGGCATGTACGTCTTGCTATGGCTGATTCTCTGTGTGCTTCACTGCTTCGGGAGGATTTTAGTGCCTTTAGAAAGCAGTATCCGGGCATTTCTTTAAAAATCATTGCAGCCGGAACGGAAGAAATATTCCGGCTGATAAATCACAATGAAGTGGATGCTATGCTGACACTGGACAATCATATTTATAATACGGATTACATCATCGTCAGAGAAGAGAAGACTGCCATGCATTTTACTGCTTCTTGTGACTGTCCGCTGCGTCATAAATCGAATATTGCAATCGAAGAGCTGATTCAGCAGCCTTTTATTCTGACCGAAAAAGGAATGAGCTATCGCAGGCTGTTAGATGAAAAACTGGCTAGAATGTCATTAGAAATACATCCGGTCCTGGAAATCGGCAGTGCCGATCTCATCTGCCAGCTTATAGAACAGGGTGTTGGTATTTCCTTTCTGCCGGATTATGTAACTGCTAAAAAAGCAGCTGCCGGCAGATTAACTTACTTAAATGTAGAGGATTTTGACATCGATGTATGGAAACAGCTGCTGTATCACCGTGACAAATGGGTTTCCCCACAGATGTCATCTGTACTGCGCTACTGCATCAGCAGGGAATTTTTGTCAGAGCCGCAGGATGTACTTTCAAACTGAGATTCCACATTGCAGTAAGTCATCTCTTGTTACCTTACTGCATAGCAGTTGTTTTACACAATTCTGCCAATTTCTCGTAAGACGCCTGCTCTGCTTCCAATACTTCTTCAGCGCCAAGCATCTTCAAACAGGCTGTCGTCTTCGGCCCGATGCTAAACAGTCTGACTCCTTTTTTCCATTCTTCTCTGACCTGCCCTAACAGACGTTCGGCTGAAGACGCGCATGTAAACAAAATCCCATCGTACTCTGACAAAGCACGCATTTTTGATAGATCCGGCTCTACCGCCTGATTTTTGTATACTACGATTTCTTCAAATCGGCAGAATCCCAGCAGGGCCCTGACTAGATGTCCGTCAGTATTTTCGGCCTGAAGACAGCAGACTTTTTCTGTCCCAGATAACTGCTTTTTTAATACTTCCGCAAGCGCATCGCTGTGAAATCTATCCGGCTTAAGATCTGCATACAGTCCATGAGCACCTAGCGCTTCCTCTGTCTTTTTTCCAATCACAGCGATTCTGCATTCAAAGAGGCATCGCATATCCAGCCGTTTTTTCGCACATGCGCTAAAAAATGCTTCAACACCATTTTTGCTTGTAAATACCAGCCAGTCTGTATCCGTAAACGTCTCCGCATGAAAGGTGCATTCAGCATTTACGATCTCTCCTACTTGTATTTCATCCACACATGCGCCCTGTGCATGGAGCATTTCCCGGAGTCTGGTAGATTTTTTCCCTATTTTTGGAATCAGATACCTTCTGCCAAACAATGGCTTCTGCTCAAAAAAATTCAGCCCTTCTCGCAGCGCGACGACTTCCCCTACTACAATCAGCGCAGGCGGCGTAAATCCTTCCTGCCGCACCTTTTTTGCAATATGCCAAAGATCAGATATGCATGTTTTCTGCGACAGTGTGGAGGCATTAGAAATCACTGCGATCTTGGTATCCTTCGGCATTCCCGCATCCATCAGTCTTCTCGTAATCTCCTCTAATTTGCCAAGACCCATCAAAAATATGCAGGTTTCATTCCCTTTTGCCATCGATTCAAAATCAATATCTGCCAATTCATCATTTTTATCATGAGCTGTCACCACGCGAAATCCCTGTGCGATTCCACGATGTGTAACTGGTATTCCCGCATAAGCCGGCCCTGCCGTACTAGAAGAAATACCCGGTATGATTTCTACGCTTACTCCATGCTCCTTTAAAAACAGCGCTTCTTCGCCGCCGCGTCCAAACACATAGACATCCCCGCCCTTCAGCCGAACTACTTTTTCATATTCCATGCTTTTATTCAGCAGCAGACTGTTGATTTCTTCCTGCTTCATAGTATGGTTATGACTTGCTTTTCCTGCATAAATCAGTTCGCATTCCGGCTTTGCAGCTTCCAGCAGCTCTGGTGCAGCCAGCCTGTCATAGATAATGCAGCCAGCTTCCCGTACAGCCTGCATTCCTTTTACCGTAATCAGTCCCGGATCTCCCGGCCCTGCTCCGACCAGAGTGACCTTTCCTGTCATCTGCCGGCGGATCCTGTCTGCTGCTTCTTTTGCAAGTCCTTCCCACTGCTCAGAACATACCTTTACATATGCCTGTCTGCTTCCCGTCTCATTTCCATACATCGCAGCCAGCTGATAGCGCCCGTCTGACAATTTCGTTAAGACTGCCCCCACCGGCTTATGACAATCGCCGCCGATCAGCTCCAGATATTCTCGTTCTGCTTTCGCAGCCTTCATCGTCTCTTCATCGCTTAATGCATCTAACATACTTAAGAGCTGCGTATCGCCCTTACGGATTTCAAGTGCTAAAATCCCCTGTGCAGGTGCTGGAATCATCTGATCGGTTTCTAAATACTGGGTAATCTTATCCTGCATTCCCATTCGATGAAGACCTGCGGCTGCCAGCACAATGCCGTCTAACTGCTCTTCTTCCATCTTCCGAAGCCTTGTATCCACATTTCCCCGGATACCTGCAACTTTCAGCTCTGGATTTAACCGCTTTAACTGAAATTCCCTTCGTCTGCTGCCAGTACCGATGACTGCACCTTCAGGCAGCTCCTCCAACGATTTTTTTTCACGCAGAATCAACGCATCTCTGGGGTCTTCCCGCATCCAGGCTTTTGCAAACATCAGCCCGGATGCCGGTATGGACGGCATATCTTTCATGCTGTGTACACCGATGTCTGCTTCATGGTTTAAGATTTTTTCTTCAATTTCCCTGACAAATACACCTTTGTCTCCGATCTCATGCAGCGGTCTGTCCAGCACGAGATCTCCCTTCGTCTTTACGATCTGTATTTCAAATTCATGCTTTGGATATACTTCCGCCAGTTTTTTTCGTACATATTCTGCCTGAATCAGCGCCAGCCTGGAACCTCTCGAAGCTATGATATATTTCATCTGTTCTCCTCCTCCATGTATACAAAACATCTGCCTGATATACCTATATATTCTTTCTGCTCATTCTATGTTCTCCTCTATGCATGCAAAACATCTGCCTGATATACCTGTATATTCTTTCTGCTCATTCTCTATATCCAGAGATCTTCCATGCATTCACGTTCTTTCTGCTTTTGGCTGCTATTCGCCGGCTCTATCTCTCAATCTGAAACAGCTGTTCCACAAAGCGTTTATATTCTTCCTGCTCTTCCACTGTATCCAGACGCTTCAGCTCACGAATCGGCTCTCTTAACAGTCTTTGAAGCGAAGCGTGGAGCACCTTTTTTAACAGCTTCTGTTCTCTGGCCGACAGCTCCATCTTGCGGTTTAGATACTCGTAGCTGTCTTCAGCAATCGCGCTGCACCGCTGCTGCAGGGAATCAATCGTAGGATCCATCCGGCTTTGAAGCAGCCAGACAATCGTCTCACGCAGTTCTTCTTCAATCATCTTCCGGCTCTTTTCCAACAGACATTCCCTTTCCTTTTTATTATGAGCTACAATTTCCTGAAGCGTATCCAGATTGATCAGATGCACCATTGGATCGTCTGCAAACGCAGTATCAATATCCCTTGGTGCCGCAAGGTCCAGAAAAATCAAAGGCTGCTTTGGACAATAATCTGCCCGGCGGACAACCAGATGCGGGGAAGCTGTCGCTGATATGACGATATCACATTGCCCCATCATTTGATACCTGTCTTCATATGAGATTATCTCAATATTCTCGAATTCACTACGAAGCATCCTTGCATGTGCATAAGTCCTGCTGCAGGCAGCTACATGTCCTGCCTGATATTCATAGATATATTTTAAAGCCAGTACGGCTGTCTTTCCACTCCCGATAACCAAAACCCGTTTTCCTGCAATCCCACAGACTTCATTGAGCCTGCGGATTCCGACATAACTGACGGAGATTGGATTTTCACTAATTTTTAACTCTGTCTTAATCCGCTTTGCACAGGTGATGGCGTCACGCACGATTTTATTTAATTCTTTCCCGCTGTAGCCCATCGTCCGTGAATAGTCAAGCGCTTCCTTCACCTGTCCTAAAATCTGATCCTCCCCAAGCACAAGAGATTCCAGCCCTGCCGCAATGCGAAACAGATACGCCATTGCCTCCTCACCCTGAAGCATGATTAAATATTCCTCTAATGCTACTTCAGGAAACATTTCCTCATAGATTTTTTTAATCTGCTGATTTTTTTCTTCTTCCTCATATAAATAATATACCTCGCAGCGATTGCAGGTAGATAAGATCATACACTGATCCACCCCGGCAGCTTCCGCTTTTTGAAAAAAATCCAGTTTCATCACATCTGTCATGGATGTCTGGTCTCTGACAGAAAGCTGTGCATTTTTATAGTTGATCCCTAACAGAGCAAGCTTCATAGAATCTGTCTCCTTTTTCTATTGATTCGATGAAAAGAAGGACTGCGCATTGGCAGTCCCCGTTTATTCAGCGGTCAGCATACTTTATCCGATATACCCGGAAAATACAAATGCAAATATATAAGATGAGGCTGCCACGCATGCCCATGTAATTCCTCCTAAGGCGATCGGTTTTAACCCTTTGGAAAATACATCTTTGAATTTAATCTTAAATCCTACGCCTGCGAGAGCAGAGGCAAACAAAAATTTGCTGGCTGTCGTCAAAAGCTTGATTCCTTTTTCTGTGAAAACACCATAAGTATTCAAGCCTGCCATTACTACAAACCAAAGGATGAACATCGGGAATGTTTTCTTAACTACGACAAATAAACTATCGTTGCTTCCCAGCTCTCCATTGCTTTTTGCTTCACGCGCCATAAGAATCGTCCAGACGATTGCAACGAAAATCAGCATCGTCGTACGTACCAGCTTTACATTTAAAGCACCGTTAAAATCAGGATTTCCAATCATTGCCTGAAACGTAGCCTGTGCACCGGCTACAGAAGATGTATCATTAATTGCCGTTCCAGCTACAAATGCAAACTGATTATCTGTAAATCCGATCGCAGGCGCTATGTATGGATAAGAAAATGCAGATATTGTATCAAACAGGAAAATTGCTGCCATACCAAATGCAATTTCCGCATCCGTTGCCTTAATAATCGGGCTTAATGTAGCGATTGCCGTACCTCCGCAGATACAAGTACCGCCGCCTACTAAAACAGACGTATTTTTTGTAACGCCTATTTTTCTGCCTACTAACATAGCTACCGTAAAGGAAAGGAAAATATTAAAGAGAATCAATGGGAAAGCCTTGACGCCGGTTCCCAGAATCGCAGAAAAGCTCAGGGTGCCTCCGGTTAAAATAATGCCCCAGTTTAAGAATTTTTTGCTGCTGAAAGTAGTTCCCTCTTTAAAGTCCTTATCCAGTGTCGGCATGATATTACATATAATCATTGATACCAATAATGCCACCATCGGCCCGCCCATTACTACACGTCCAAATACGGCGGACTGTAAATCTGTTGATTTTGTTGCCAGAAATCCTATCACCAGGCACAATAAAATTGCGCCGTTTTTTTTCTTTGAATCCATATCAGGATGCCTCGTAATCTTTCTATAAAAAGCAGATAACTGCCTTTGCTGCAGTGTGCCAGCCAGCACCTGTGTCAGCTGGCAGCCCCTGCTTTTTTATAAATACAATATTATATGAATCATCAGATTGCTCCTCCGCTAAGCGGAGTGAACATCTCGATTCAAAGGCTGCTCCCTATCACAGGTGTTCCCCCGCTTAGCAAAGCAAGCATATGATCCCTTAGTTACCCAGTGCAGGGCACTTTAATTACGGTGTGACCTTTTAGCCGATAGAGCACACTGCTATAAATATTTTGCCTTGCACTGACATGTATCAAACTTTGCTATACTCACGAGCGATGAAATTGCCATATAGATTTTGCACATTAACGCTCGTGAGTCGGCGTTGCCAGCAAGTTTTATTGCTCCTCAGTATAAATAATCAGCAGGTTGCTCCTCCGACCAAATGTAGCTGTGCGTCTAAAATCTCCTGCTTTCTATCCAAAATATCATTGGAGAGCAGCTGTTTTTCTACTTCTTCGAAACCAATTCGGCTGATCGTATCTGCAAAACGCTCTCCCGTTTTTCCCTGTTCACGGAACAATAAGATTGCTTTTTCCACCGTATCCAAAAGCTCTTCTTCTGTCGTAAAGATCCTGGATAATGGCTTGCCCTGCGCCGTTTTCTTGCCCCATCTGCCTCCGATGTAGATACGGAAACCCGGAGTTCCTTCTTCGATGACATCAAACGGACATTTTTCGACACATCGTCCGCAGTTATTACAACTCTCCGTGTCAATTTTAATCATGTCGTCTTCCATCTTGGCAGCGCCCATCGGACATGCAGTCTCTACCTGACATTTCTTACAGCCATTGCACATATCCTCATCTACGTTTGGAATCAGCTGGCCCACGATACCCAGATCATTCAGATCAGGCTTTACGCAGTTATTTGGACATCCGCCTGTTGCAATTTTAAATTTATGCGGAAGTCTTACAGTACGATAGCCTTTATAAAAACGCTCATGAATCTTTTCAGCCAGAGCAAAGGTATCATATAAGCCATACTGGCAGGTCGTGCCCTTGCAGGCTACTACCGGGCGTACAAGAGAGCCCGTACCGCCGGTTTCCAGCCCGGCCTGTGCGAGATATTCACGGAACGGCTCGATATTATCATAATGAATTCCCCGTACTTCTACGGTCAGACGTGTAGTAAATTCCACCTCTCCATTTCCATATTTTTGTGCTGCTTCGGCAATGACTTTTGTCTGTTCCGATGTAATCTTGCCATTCACTGTGATGATACGGCCATTAAACAAATCTGTTCCTTTGTTGTTCAAAAATCCGAGCGCCTTTACTCTTTTGATTTCTTCGGGTTTTAATGTGCATCCCATACTTCTTTTTCCTCCTAAATATTTTTTGTATTTTATATGCTGCAGTTCAGCCTTTGATTTGAACAGCCTCAGTCATAGGCTGAACTGTAACTTTTTATACAGATTCTATTTGATATAAAATTTGTTTTAATAAATTCTGTTTTATATTGATACTTCGTTAAAGGTAATTCCGCCTTCCAGCACCTTAGTATTCTTATAGCCAAAGAATTTCAGACGGTTCTGCAGCAGATATGCTCTCTTGCCCTTATTGCATACGAGAAGAATTTTCTCTTCCGGATCCAGACCCTCAATCGGACCTTCTACTGTCGTCAGCTCTACATAAGGCGCACCTTCGATCGAAGGCATCAGGCAGCCGTCTACGACTTTGTAGCCTTCTGCCGCTCCGGCAGCATACTCCGCAGGAGTAAATGTCTCAAATTTGCCGTTTATTTTGTTCATCAGGACATTCAGTGTATGTTCAAACGGATGAATCGCTGTGGAGAAAGGCGGCGCATAAGCCAGATCCAGATCTGCCAGGTCTGAAAGCGTTCCTTTTAACATGATACCTGTTACCGCAATATCTACGACTTTATCTACAGCTCCTGCACCAATTACCTGTACGCCCAAAAGCCTTAAGGAATCTTTGTCAGCAATCATTTTAATAATGAAAGTACCTGCTCCCGGATAATAATGTGCCTTATCATCCACTACCGTAATCACACTTACCGGATGGAATCCTTCTTCCACAGCCTGAGCCTCGGTCAGCCCGGTTCTGCCTACATTCATTCCTGGCAGCTTACATACAGCTGTTCCAAGCGCCCCTCTATAATTCAGACCTGCTCCCATAATATTCTGAGCAATCAGACGGCCATGAATATTTGCTGTAGATCCCATCGGAGACCATGCCTGTTTTTCTGTCAATGCATTATGTACCATTGCACAGTCGCCTGCTGCGTAGACATCTGGCAGATTTGTCTCACCAAGAGCATTGGTAAGAATAGTTCCTTTAAACATCTCAAGTCCAGTTCCCTCTAAAAATGCGGTATTCGGACGGATTCCTGCACTCAGTACTACAAGGTCAGCCTTATACGCCTTCTTGCTCGTCGTAACCTTTTCTACCTTTCCGCTGCCTTCGATTCCGGTTACGGTCACGCCTGTGACTACCGGGATGCCGCTTTCCTGAAGCTTTCCTTCTACATATTCTGCCATCTCGGCATCAAAGCCCGGCAGCGCATGAGGAGCCATATCCAGTACAAACGGACGTACTCCCAGAAGCTTTAAGTTTTCAGCTATTTCCAGACCAATGTAACCTGCGCCGACTACAACCGCGCGCTTGATATTTCCGGCATCCACAACATCACGCAGCGCGATTGCATCCTCAGGCGTACGTACAAAGAACACATTTTCTAAGTCACAGCCTTCGATCGGCGGCTTCACCGGGCTTGCTCCTACAGAAATAACCAGCTTGTCATAATCATATTCCTTTTCTTCGCCAGTATTCACGTCCCTTGCCGTTACTTTTTTTGCCTGCGGATCTACTTTTACTGCCTCTGTCTCCGTCAGGACGGTTACACCCGTCAGCTTGGAATATTTTTCAGGTGTATTGACGATCAGCTGCTCTTTGTCTTCGATCACATGACCGACATAATAAGGCAGCCCGCATCCTGCATAGGAAATATTTTTTCCTTTGTTCAGCACGATGACTTCATTGCCGCGGTCTTCCCTCATCAGCTTTGCGGCAATCTTAGTTCCTGCGGCAACTCCGCCGAGTACTAATACTTTCATGATTGTTCCTCCTTGCTTGTTAAAAAATTATCAATTACTTTGCATTAATAATAGCACTTGATAACCCAAAGGTAAAATAGTAAAATTAAAATTATCATATAGGTTTTTTCCTATGGGACAAAGAACGGCATCTGAAAAACGATTGTCCACAATATACAAAACAGGAGATTTCAGATCATGGCAACCTTAAAACAGCTTAAAATCTTTATTGCAGTTGCAGAATATAAAAAAATGAGCGAAGCAGCTAAAAAGCTCTACATATCCCAGCCTACCGTAAGCCAGGTCATCTCTGATCTGGAGGATGAATATGAAACTCAGCTTTTTAACCGTTTATCCAAAAAACTGGAAATCACGCCGTCCGGGCTGATACTATTAAACAATGCCAAAGAAATCGTATCCATCCACCAAAAATTAGAACAGACTATGAAAACGATCAATTCCCAGCGCCCTCTACGCATCGGCGCAACGGTCACGATCGGCAATATATTAATGGCGACTCTGGTAGAAAAACTAAACCAGCAGCATCCAGATATCGATGCGACGGTATACGTCGATAACACGAAAATCATTGAGCAGAAAATCCTTCATAACGAATTAGATCTTGCTTTGATCGAGGGCATTATCACGCGTCAGGAAATCACTGCACAGCCGGTAATTGAAGACTGCATGTGCCTGATCTGCGGAAATAAGCATCCATTTGCATCCAAGCCTGCGGTCTGTATAGAAGATTTGCGTCATCAAAATTTTATTTTAAGGGAAAAAGGCAGCGGTACACGGGCGATTTTTGAAAATTACATGCTGACCCATCAGATTCCTTATGCGGTCAAATGGGAATGCACCAGCCGGTGCGCCATTATAGATGCTGTACGCCATAATCTGGGACTTAGCGTACTCTCAAAACAATGCGTGATAGAATATGCCGAAAAAGGAGATGTTATCATCTGTCAGGTGGAGAATATATCCATGAAGCGCTTTTTCCACCTCTGCCGAAACCGATTCCATCCGATTACTTCGCAGATGAAGGATTTTACTGATATTGTTATGTCAATCTCCAATTACGGTTCTCGTCCATCAAGGCAACGCGACAGCTGCGAGCTGTAATACGGATGCTATTCACTTTGCGGACTCTAAAGCGGCTCTGTGTTCGGATTTTTGCTGCACCTGCTGCTTAAGCATAAAAACAGCCGTTCCCGGATTCGTCTGGATTTGTGCCGTATACCCGCCAGACATAATAAATGTTCATAAATGAGGATGTGATAATTATGAAGATACAAAAAAATGAATGCTTACATATTTTACGGCAGTCAATAAACAAAAGCCATATTTTTCTATATACTATTTTTCTGGCTCTGCCTCTGCTTTTATGTGGATGTGCAGATCAAAACACTTTAGAATCCGCCAGTCTAAAGTCCATGAATACTTATCAAAAACTGCCAGCGCCAGACAGTCATATTCATTCTAGTGCAGACAATCCAGAGCAGAATACTGACTGGCAGAATGCAGATGATTCCTATGCCGACAGACAAGATGCAGATGATTCCTATGCCGACAGACAAGATGCAGATGATTCCTATGCCGACAGACAAGATGCAGGCGATCCCTACACTGAGGAACACAACGCAAATCTGCGAACTACAGATTCCCGGTCTGTATCTGCCATAAATTCGCGGCAGTCAGAAAAAGCTCCTAAAACTACAGAGGAAATGTATCGGGCTATTTTAAGCATCGGGACAAAATCTTTTTTTGGAAGTCATCCAGTGAACGAATCTTTTTTTAAATGGCTTGCAAAGAAATACGGCGATCGGCCGATTCGAAAGCTCTTCCATGCTGTGAGTGCAGGAAACCAGAACCCGAAGCTATGGTATCAATCTACCGATAATACCATCCATGTCTTATGGCTGTTATACTGCAAAGAGTCTGGTCTTCATCCAAAACAGCTGAAAAATGTCACATGGAAGAACTGCGCTTCTTCTAAAAAAATCACTCTGGCATTTACCGGGGATTTGAATTTTTCGGAAGGCTATTCCACAACAAGCCATCTGGACAGCTGCGCTGGCGGTATCTATGACTGTTTTTCTGCCGACCTGTTATCGCTTATGAACAGCTTTGATATTATGCTGCTCAATAATGAATTTACTTACAGCACCCGCGGAACGCCCCTTAGCGGCAAAGCTTTTACATTTCGCGCCAATCCCTCCCGCGTAGGACTGCTGAAAGTCTTTGGAACCGATATCGTTACTCTGGCAAATAACCATGTCTACGATTATGGGCCGGATGCACTGCTGGATACGATTGCGACGCTGGATCAGGCAGGCATCCCGCACATAGGTGCAGGTGCAGATCTAAAAAAAGCCAGTGAACCCTATTATTTTATCTGTAACGGCAGAAAAATAGCCCTTGTTGCTGCAACTCAGATCGAACGCAGCACAAACTACACGAAAGAAGCTACAAAAGATTCACCCGGCGTCTTAAAAACATTAAACCCTGACAAATTCACCAAAGTAATCAGAAATGCAAAGAAAAACAGCGACCATGTCATTGCGGTCGTACACTGGGGAACAGAAGGCAGCAGTGATTATGGACAGGATCAGCGGGATTTAGCAAAAGCATTTGTCGATGCCGGTGCAGATGCCATCATCGGCGGACATACCCACTGCCTGCAGGGATTTGAAATTATGAACGGTGTGCCGATTCTATACAGTACTGGCAATTTTTGGTTCAGCAGGCGCACTCAGGATACCGGACTTGCCAAAATAACGATTAACAGACATGGAAAGCTGGCAATGTCCTTTATTCCGTGCATACAGCAGAATCTGCGTACTTATCTTGTGACAGAGGAAGCGCAGAAACAGCGTATATTCACATTTTTACAACAACATTCTGCGCCCGGAGTTAAGCTGAATAAAAATGGAAAGGTAACCTGACTGCTCAGTTTCAGAGACGTTATTTCTTAGAGCATGTTTGAAAAATACTTTCCGTGAGATATACCCACAGGGCATGATATGCTTCATGCTTTGTCTCCGCCGAACTTGATATAGAGAATTTATCCCCAATTTATAAACGCAGCAGGCTATATTGATTAAATTTTCTCCGCAAGTGAGAGTTCAGATCACGGGAATGATTTTTCAAACATGCTCTAATATTTTTGTAAAAAAACCGGCGTGACATATGCCACGCCGGTTCTATTGAATATTTTATATACTTCCGCCTAAAGGGCCGCTTTCATAATTTCCCGCAGCATTTTTATGAAAAAAATCTCACTGCGAAGCAATTTAGACAGAGACAGATACGCAGAACTATTGTGCGAAATGCACTTGAAGCTCCACTCCTTGTGATGCATATGGCTTACAAGGATTCCCTATCAATCACAATATGGCGCGGCTGTCCCGTAATCATAATCGGTGTGAGCTCCGCCTGAATCAGCGGCCGGATATAGTTCACAAAATCTTCGCTTACATTTGTCCCATTTTCAGTAATCCATTCTAAAGGTACTTTCTTTTCTACATTTGCAATCTTATGCACATCATACAAATCAGTAGTGCAGATATATGGATCACTGGAAACACGTTTCAAAATAACCATTTTCGCAGTCTCGCCTTCAAATGCCGCCTTCACCGCTGACCCGCCTACCTGATAAGCTTCTGTAATATCTACACGGGAAGTCATATGACCGGCACATCTTTGCAGTGTTGACAATTCGATTGCTCTGGACTTGCAGTTAAATTTTTCACTAATCAGCGTAGCTAAATATCTCGCTGTACCGCTTAACTGCTTATGTCCGAAAGAATCGACATACTCAGTATGCTCTGTCAGCTCAAAGATATATTTGTCATCTGCCGTCTTAATACCTTCGGATACCGCTACAACGATCGAATTCTTTTTCTGGAATAATTCCCCCACTTTTTCTACAAAAGCATCTACGTCAAATGGCAGCTCCGGCAGATAAATTAAATCTACGCCTTCACAGTCTTCACATGAAGCAAGCGCTGCTGCACCCGTAAGCCAGCCTGCGTTACGCCCCATAATCTCAATCACAGTAATCTGCTTAATATCATACACAAGCCCGTCACGAATGATTTCTTTTGATACAGACGCGATATACTTTGCAGCGCTGCCATAGCCAGGCGTATGGTCTGTCACTGCCAGGTCGTTATCAATCGTCTTCGGCACCCCCATAAACCGAATCGGACTATTGATTAATATCGCATAATCTGAAAGCTTTTTGATTGTATCCATAGAGTCATTACCGCCGATATAGAAAAATGCGGTAATATCATACTCTTTTAGAATATCAAATATTTTGTCATACAGCTCTCTGTTGTCATTGATCTCCGGCAGCTTGTACCTGCACGAGCCTAAGAATGCGGAAGGAGTCCGCTTTAACAGCTCCAAATCGAGATCTGTGCGTATCTTCTCGCTCATATCCACAATTCTTTTTTCCAAAAAACCCTGAATGCCGTTACGCATACCGTACACAGTATCTGCCCCAAGATCCTTTGCTGTCTTAAACACCCCCGCCAGACTAGAATTGATGACAGACGTAGGCCCGCCTGACTGCCCTACTATTACATTTTTGCTCATTAAAATACCTCCCCATATTATGTAAATAATATTTGATTATTGAAATTCGCTTTTGTTTTCAATAATATCTGATTATTGAAGTTCGCTTTTGTTTTCAATAATATCAATATTTAAATATCTTAACACATATTGTCATATTGCACAATAAATGTTAATATTTTGACAATCTTTTTATTTACAGCGTGTAACAGTTCAGACAAGTAAATATGTTACCACAGGTCATTATTTTTTGTTTTTTCCATTTTATTCCCAATCCAAGGGTTATCAAATATCATACATCCTGCTGCATTCGGCATATTTACGATGTCAAAAACATTTCACATCCCATAATTGCAATAAAATCTAATTGTGGTATACTTGATATACGGTCCTGCTTTCGCAGGTTATTATAGCTAAAATGAAAGGAGATTTATATATATGGCTGAACCAATTACTTTATATAAATTAATGATTCTATATATGCTGGAGCAATCGGAAGCGCCGCTGACAAATACGCTGCTTTCCGATTTTTTTCTCGGCAAAGATTATACGACCTATTTCACACTTCAAGAAGCTCTGCATGAATTGAACGAGGCACAGTTTATCCACCAAGAAGCTCTGCACAACAATATCCAATACGATATAACGCCCGCCGGACGGGAATCCCTGCAATTTTTTGAAAACAAGATCAATTCAGCGATTAAATCAGACATCCGGCAGTTTATCATCGACCATAAGATTCCTATTATCGATATGGTTTCTGCCATAGCTGATTTTTATGTAACACCGGAAAAAAAATATGCTGTACACTGCCAGCTTCGTGAAAAAAGCATCCCGCAGCTCGACCTGACCTTGAATGTAATGAACAGGGAGCAGGCGGAAGCAATCTGTGCAAACTGGAATGAACAGGCGGATGAAATCTATATGATGCTGTTTGACCGCTTACTGAAATAAAACTTGGAATTTATAGTGATTATAATGAACAGACCAGACAATTTATCCCAGATCCATGCCGAATGAGCAGTAAAATTCACCAACAACGCTGACTCATGAGCGTCAATGCCGTAAGCTATATGGATAACTTATCACTCGTGAGTATAAAAATCACAGAAGGCATCTCTTAAATCTGGGATAAATGGGAATTTTTCACTTGCCTCTACGTTTTTTAGGCGGATTTTTTTTTCTTACCGAATAGCCAAATGACCCCAGCTGCCTGCCGAGTTCAAAATACCCGCCATGTGAATATGCCACTAATCCGCTGCGGTCCAGCTGCAGGCTGCCTTCCTCATCCAGCAAAGATGAATCGACACTTACACACTCCACTGCCGCTAAAAACAGGTCATGACTGCCCAGATGTTTTATTTCTGTTACCCTGCATTCGATGTTCACCGGGCTTTCCGCAATTCCCGGACAGGATACCGTCTGTGATGCGCATGGAGTCAGCCCGGTTTCTGCAAACTTATCCTGTGCCCTTCCTGACCGGACACCGCAGAAATCCGCGGCTTTTGCCAGTCTCTTTGTCGTAAGGTTAATGACAAACTCACCCGTCTGCTGTATAATCGCATAGGAATAGCGCTCTCTGCGCACGGATATGGATACCATAGCCGGATCTGAGCATACGGTTCCTGCCCATGCGATTGTTATAATATTTGGTTTTTCCCCCGGCCTTTGGCAGGTGACCATTACTGCCGGCACGGGATAAAGCATATTGCCCGGTTTCCAATACTGTTTCATGATTCATCAGCCCCTTCTAATTACGCTTATCAATTTACAGCTTTATATATTCCCAAAGTATCATAAAAACTTTATTTGAAGCCATCCTAAATTATTCATCTCCAGCTTGGGAACTTATTCCACTTTTTACATCTGAATCTCACTTTTAAAATACTGTTCCTGAAAATGAATCTGCTCCTTAATTTCCTCCTTCGTAAAAGTCATCCATTCAGGTGCAGCCACCCATTTTTCTTCGACATCATCATGCCTGTGCACGACAG
>CANDMV010000003.1 GCA_947385875.1 uncultured Eubacterium sp.
ATAAGTCTCGAACTTCACTTCTTTATCCATGTCAAATTTATCTATTGCATCAATGAGTCCAAAGATCCCATAACTAACTAGATCATCATACTCCACATTATACCCCAGATACATGCTGAGTCTGCCTGCAACAACTTTTACAAGCGGTGCGTACTCAAGAATAATCTGTTCTCTCAGCTCCGGTGTCGGCTTGGCCTGATACATTTCCCAAAGCTTTTCTTTTGAAACCTTTTTCATGCTAAACCTCCAGGCAGTTTCATTTTATACTGTTTCGCTTTGATGGTCCCCTTCTTCCGTGGTTTCTTCATCCTCAAGAATCTCTCCGTCAATAAAACCCAGGTCGTCTGCTGTAAAATTCTCATCTAGTTTTTTTGCTATATTTATATCCAAAATAATCTTGATTACATACCCTAAAATCCCAAAGCCAACCAAAACGAAGAACATAGCCTTGATTAAAAACGAAAGGCTGTAATCATTTACATATGAAATAATACACATTGCAAAACCAGCTGTCAGCATTACGATCGCAGGAATCTGCTTTGTCTTCATAAAATTCTCCCTATAAATTCAAATCTTCCTCAATGTTTTGCCTACAGACTTTATGTAGTATTCGCCAGTATCACAATGAAGCTCTACCGTCCGTCCATAATTCAGTCCGGTGTCTTCCGCAACCAGACGAATTCCAAGTTCCCTCAATTTTTTTTTGGAAGCCAAGGCATTCTTCTCTCCTATGCTGCCGATTCCATCTGCCCCGCTGACTTCAAACATCTTAGCTCCGCCTGCAATTTTTGCCACCATACGCGACTTGTTCGCACCGGCTCTCTGCATCCGTTTCACAAGCTCTTCGATTCCTGTATCAGCAAACTTTGCGATATTCGAATTATTTCTTATTTTTGTGCTATCCGGCAGCATGATATGTGCCAGCCCGCCTATTTTAGTAACCGGATCCCAGATTGCTATTCCGATACAAGAACCAAGCCCAAGCGTTGTGATTGCATCCGGACTTTTACATATATTTAAGTCCGCCATTCCAACTTTTATCATCTGACTCATCTATTTTACTCCTATACAATAATATTAGATTTCCATTAAAGTGTAATCCCCAACGAAGTTAATATCTTGTCATAAGAATCCAATTCCGGCAAAAGAATAAAATAGCCCTCCAGCATGGTTTCTCCCCCAAAAGACGTTTCAATCAGCAGAGCATTATCCCCATACTGACCGAACTGAATCGCAGGGATGCTTAATATAGCCCCTGCCATATCCACAGATAAATAAGGCACAGTAGGTGCAATACTCATATTTGTCATGGAAGCTATTGCTGAAAGATACGCACTTGCAATAATATTGCCAATTTCTTTCATTGCAGACAAATCCATCTCATCAAACGGTTCTTTGTAATCTTCATTTCTGCCGAGCAGTCTGTTGACCAGATAATGTGCCGCATCCATCTTCAGTAAAAACATCAGGCTGCCTTCAATATCATTCTGTACTCCCAAATATACTCCTACAATTTCTTCCTCTTCGGAACCAATCGCGGTATTCAGCTCCTGAACAGCCATCAGCTTGACATTAGGAACTTCCATATTTAGCTTTACATTCAGCAGTGTGGCTACTGCAGTTGTAGCATTTCCTGCTCCGATATTGCCAATTTCACGTAATACATCAAAATACATACTATTAATTTCGTCAAACGTAAACTTGCCCATATAAATCTCCCTACATACAATAATTTCCCCCAACTGATTTCCTATATACATATTAAGATATAGCAAGACTATGTCTGCTGCCCATGCTGTCAGGCGGCCCTCCATAGCCTCACTATATCTTTTGAATTCTTATACTACCTCATGTTCATCAATAATCGCGTTAATATCAAACAAAGAAACAAGCTCTTCCCCATTCTTGCCAATGCCGTTGATAAACATTTCTTTCCCTTCTTTTGAACTATGAGACGGCTTATCAATCTCACTGGATCCCAGATTAATCACTTCCCTGACTTCATCCACAACAATTCCCAATGCGTCCTTCTGTTCGAATTTTAATATAATAATTCTGGAGGCATCTGTATATACATCATCCTCAAGTCCCATTTTCAGGCGGATGCTCATAACCGGTATCACTTCGCCACGCAGATTGATTACGCCCTTAAAGTAATACTGTGAGGTCGGCACCCGTGTAATCTTCTGCATCCTTACAATATTATCAATAAAACTGATGTCGATCCCATACTGTTCGCTTCCAATTTTTACTACAATATACTGTTTTTTGGTCTCTTCGACCGTTTCCATATAATCCAAAACAGGCACCTCCCTTACATTAATGTATTTACATCCAGTATCAGTGCAATTTCACCATCACCAAGAATCGTTGCGCCGCTGATAATCTTACTGTTACTGATAAATTTGCCAAGTGACTTGATAACGATTTCCTGCTGTCCCAGAAGGCTGTCCACTACAAGTCCTGCCTGCTTCTCGCCTTTATTCACGATAACGACTGTCAGGCTTTCTGGTTCTGGCTCCGGCGGCTCAATATCGAGAATCTGGTTCAAGCGGATCAAAGGAATTACGATACCGCGCAGATTGATCACTTCTTCTGCCTGCACATATTTAATATCTGAAACAGGCACATCTTCAATCGTAAGAATAGAGCCTAACGCTATCGCAAACAGCTCATCATGTACTTTTACTAACAATGCCTGAATAATTGCAAGTGTCAGCGGCAGGCGGACAATAAATTTTGAACCTTCGCCCAGTCTGCTCTTAACTTCTACATCTCCGCCCAGAGCTTCAATATTCGACTTTACTACATCAAGTCCGACACCTCTGCCGGATACATCCGTGATCTTCTTTGCCATCGAAAAGCTCGGCATAAACAGAAAATCAATAATTTCTTTCTGGCTCAGATTCGCTGCCTGCTCCGGCGTTACGAGTCCGCGCTCAATCGCTTTGTTCTTTACATTTTCGGTATCGATACCATTCCCATCATCGCCTACTTCAATGATTACATTGTTGCCTTCCTGATATGCCTTTAAATTAATCGAGCCAACCTCCGGCTTCCCTCTTTCCTTACGCAGCTGGGCGCTTTCCAGACCATGGTCTGCGGAATTACGCAGCAGATGCTGTAAGGGATCACCGATCTGATCTACTACTGTACGATCCAGCTCTGTATCTTCACCAGACATGAACAATTCCATTTTCTTATCCAGCTTGCGGGACAAATCACGGATCATACGAGGGAATTTTGCAACTACGCTCTCAATCGGCACCATTCTGGCTTTCATGACAGACTCATGCAGGCTCGTCGTAATACGCTCCAGATACTCGATCTGATCACGAAACGTCTGACTGTGCGTACCGTCGCCGGAATCACTGGAGCTTATTGATACCAGACTGTTTTTGGCGATAATCAGCTCGCTGACCTGATTCATCAATGCATCCAGCTTCTCTATATCTACACGGACAGTACGGTTGGCCACCGGTTTATTTGTCGGCTTGCCCTTCGCAGCCCCTCCTGCGGCAGCCGATTTCGTCTGTTCTTCTTTTGCAGGCACCGCTGCCGCAGCTGATGTCTTCTCTGCCGGAACCGGCTTTTCCAGCTCTGGAGCCTTTGACTTGCCGGCAGCTTGTGTCAGTGTCTCATATTTCAGCTGCTCGCCAATGACTTCATCAATCTCTGACACCGCCTTTGCAGCTGAAACCATCTCATCTACACCATCATGATCTGATACCGCAAAAAAGCTGAAATCCAGATCAAATTTTTCATCTTCGATATCCTGCACGCTTGGACTATATACTAAAATCTCTCCAAATTCTTCGATTGCTTTAAATACCAAAAACGCTCTCGCTGCTTTCAGCAGACACTCTTTTTGAATATATACCGTAAAGCCGAAAATCACTTTACCGCTTTCTTCCGCATTCTTTAATGCCTCACGTCCGTTCTGCGCGATATCCATTGTAAGGTACTTCTTTTCATGTCCGCCCTCTGAAGAGACCGTCTCTTCCTGCGGTTTTGCTTCTTCCTGCGCCGTTTTTTCTTGTTTTGCAGCTGTGGTATCTCCATTTAAAATTCCATTTAACGCAGATATAATTCCTTCATTGTCATTCGTTCCTTCATCCGAAGTCTCTTTAATAATATTCAGATATCCTTCAATCGCATCCAGACACTGGAACAATACATCAATAATATCTCCGTTAACCTTTATCTTGTCATTACGCACTTCCTGAAATACATTTTCCATGTCATGCGTCAGATGCTGCATACGCTTAAATCCCATCGTGCCGGCCATCCCCTTTAAAGAATGGGCCGCACGGAAGATCTCGTTAATCACGTCATGATCTTCCGGCTCATTTTCAAGCGCCATGATATTATCGCTCAGACTCTGGATATGCTCAGCTGTCTCATCAATAAAAATCTCCAGATATTGACTTACATCCATGTTATTTTACCCCCACTTGATTAATTATACTTTTGGGAATATTCGTAAGAGACACCACTTCATCAGTCAGACCGGCATCTGCAACTGCTTTCGGCATACCGTATACGATACAAGTCGGCTCATCCTGTGAGATCACATAAATCGGTTTTGACCGCTCCAGTTCACGGATTCCTTCTGTACCATCGGCTCCCATGCCGGTCAGCACTACGCAGACAATCTGGTCGTACTTAGACCGTTTCAGCGACTTGTACATCACATTTGCGCAAGGACGCAGCCCTCCGATCGGCGGTGCATCTGACAGATGAACTTTGTGTGTGCCGTCCTTGACCGGCACAACCTCCAGATGATATCCGCCCGGTGCCACATAGACACAGCCCTTTTGAAGGATCTCATTATCCACTGCCTCTTTGACCGTCACCTTGCTCAGTTCATTTAACCGTTCTGCCATCGACCTGGTAAACCCTGTCGGCATATGCTGAACAAGTACCATCGGCGCGTCCATATTTTTATCTAAAAATGGAATCACGCTCTGCAGCGCCTTAGGCCCGCCCGTAGAACATGCCAACGCGATCAATTTGTTACTGCCGCTAGAGACCTGTTTATGCGGAATCTTGCGTCCTAACTGCCCAGATACCACAGCCGCTGCTTTTGCTGCCGCAGATGCCGCAGCTGATGATGACAGATTCCTTTTTTTCGCCACAGGCAGCACGGAGTTTAAAAGCTGGATTAACTGTTGGCGGAACTGCACTCCCTTTGCCTCGATAATATTCTGAGGCTTTGTCATAAAGTCAATCGCACCATACTCCATTGCCTGTATTGTAATCTTAGCATCTTCTTTTGCCAGAGAGCTGACTACAACTACCGTAGCACGAATATTCTCTTTCTGCAATTTCTGTAGAAGCTCCAGACCATTCATCTTTGGCATATTTATATCCAAAAGCACAGCATCATAGCTGCGGCTTTTGATTTTTTCATATGCTGCCAGTCCATCAGAACATGTATCTATCGCCTCATACTCATCACTTGTATTAATTATATCACAAATGGCTCTTCTCATGAGTGCAGAGTCATCTACTACTAAAATATTTTTTTTCATGGCTCATCAGCGCTTCTTTCTTTTATTCTATTTCTACGTTTTTCATCAAAAATATATCGAATAATCTCTTCGCGTATTTTCCGATCCCGAATCACAAATTCTACCCTCGTTTCAAATTTCTTACAGTCAGAAGACGACACAAACGATGACAGAATATGCGCCGGTATCTGATAAATCTCGGAATCTTCCGCACTGCTCAGCTTTACTTTGATCATAATATAAGAATCATTTCTGCTCTCCGCGTCCGATAGGAAACGCGCCCCGCCTCCGCTAATATCTACAATAGACCCTTTCTGGCAGACAGTACTGGCAGCGGGCTGCTCTACGGAAGACTCATACCTCCCTGCCTGCGCAGACAGCGCCTGCTCTGCCGTAAGATTATAATATTCCATATCAATGACACACGGCATACGGAAATATTCCCGGCGCTGAAATTTATGCAGCTGGCTTTTCAGACTGGCGCGCAGCATATACATATTATTAGTTTTGTACCGCTCCTTTACAAGGCCCAGCCCGCGATAAAGACCTCCCTGCGAATAAAACACAAATTCAAAACGAATGCCAATCGGCAGCATCACCATCTTTCCCGCCTCAGTCGGCATAGACAGCTCCAGCTCGTCATCTGCGAATATATTCACAACCTGACTTTTATAGATATGAGCTCGTACTCCCGTCCTTCGTTCCTGCTCAATCTGCTGCATCATGCATAAATCTACTTTATTTCCCGGCTGAATGATATTTGCAATCATAATTCTCCTCAGTTCCTCACAGCATAAAGAAACTATGCCTCTCTATTTGAAAAAACTAAAAAATAGCTCCCTGATTCCCAGTCTCTCCTCTTCAATCACTGGCTCCCCATCAATCAAGCCCTGAGCCAGCAGCTCAAAGGCTCTGGCAGATCTAGCATTCGGCGCGCTCAAGGATACAATTTTCTGCGCCCGCACCGATTTTTCTAACAACACATCCTGTGGTATTGTACCAAAAAAATGTACTTCCCCCTGAAGAAACTTGGATATAACAGAGCTCAGCTTATCATATACAATCTGACCGTCTTCAGGTGATACCGTCCGGTTGACAACCACTTCGATATTCGTACTGTGACGTACAAAGCCAGGATTTCCATACAGTGCCTTAATCAGGGAATAAGAATCCGTTAGAGAACTAGGTTCCGGCGTCAATACCAGAAGCACCTCAGGGCTTGCCGACACAAATTCCATGACATTATTGGCTATGCCGGCACCTGTATCTATTAGAATAAAATCTGTCAGCTCATCCAGTTCGATCAAATTGTTTACCAGCCTTGACAGCTGATTTTTTGTCAGATTATTCATTCCAAGAATCCCATTCCCGCCAGAAATAAAACCAATTTCCATAGGACCTTCGGTAATAATATCCTGCATTTTCTTACCATGATAGATCATATCACTTAAATTATATTTCGGAATAGCGCCGAACATAACCTCTACATTGGCCAGACCCATATCCGCATCAAAAATTATTACTTTTTTTCCCAGTTTCCGCAGCTGAACAGCCAGGTTAACCGCGATATTTGATTTTCCAACTCCGCCTTTTCCACTGGTGATCGTGATAACTCTTGCTTTGGATACAGATCGAGTCTGCTTGGATTTAATCACATTCCTCAGTTGTTCTGCCTGATCCATACTCAATCCCCTCCAAGTAATTTCTTCACAATTTTCTGCGTATCAAATACCTCAATATCATCCGGTACATTCTGTCCATAGGTAGCATATGACAGATTTGCTCCCGAATACAAATGGATATTTAACAAGTTGCCATAACATGAGGTCTCATCCAGCTTGGTAAAGATCAGCTTGTAATCCGCAAAAGTCTGATAGATATTGCACATATCCTGCAGATCACGGTATTTTGTGGTCGCGCTTAAGACCAGATATACCTCAGTATCATAATCGGCAGTAAGCCCGCCGATTAAATTCTTCACATCTTCGCATTGTGCTGCATTTTTATGTGAAAATCCTGCTGTATCCACAAGAACTAAATCATAATCCGATAAATTATCTACCGCATCCTTGATTTCTTCTGTAGAGTATACGATTGTAAGCGGCATGTCCAAAATATTCGCATATGTCCGCAGCTGTTCTGTCGCTGCTATACGGTAAGTATCTGCCGTAAGAAATGCTACTTTTTTGCCTTCATCTACTTTATAACGAGAAGCAATCTTTGCTATCGTCGTCGTCTTGCCTACACCGGTCGGTCCTATAAAAAATACGACCTTCGGCTTTTTATCTCCTAATTCGATTGGCTTGGGCTGACCAAATTTTAATATCAGTTTTTGATAAATATGAGATAAAATATAATCTATATTGTTGCCTTTGCTTGAAATCTTTTCCAATTCATCCAGAATCTGGTTCGCGTATTTTTCGTGAACTTCATTGTCAAGCAGAGTCTGATAAAGCATTTTTATAAAAGAAAACCCTTCCTGCGCCTTGTTTTCTCCTGCTGTAATCAAACCGTCTTCCTGATTTTTCTTTTCCGCTGAGATACGGTCTTCTAAAAGGCTCTGCAAGCTATCCAGCCTCTCTTCGATCGCACTCGCAGGTACGTGTGCCGGAACCGGCATAACCGGTGCATAGCCGGATAACTCTCTCTCGGGCTGTCTGCTGGAAATCATTCTAGTCTGCTGAACATCCGGCGGATTCTGCGCAGCAACTGGGATATTAATCGGCTCGTCAGCTGTCAGATTAATACTTTCCGGCCGTCTTGCCAATGCCTCTCTGGAATCCGGCTGCCGGAACAATTCAGTTTTATCTGATTTATCAGATTTATCTGAATCATTTTCTTCCAGAGCAGCTGTTACTTCATATATAATTCCTTTGAAAGCGCGAAATACTCCTTTTGGCTTTACAGTCTTTACGCTCATGATGACAACATCAGGTCCCATCTCCTTTTTTGCCTTCTCAATCGCTTCGCTTTCTGTCTTCCCCTGAAATTTATTAATTGTCATTTACGCTGTCACCATCCCCACTGACTGTAATTCTACATTTGAATCGATCTCATTGTAGGATACCACGATAAGATCTTTAAAATACTCCTCTGTCATCTTTTTAAAATACATACGCACAATCGGTGAAGTAACGATAATCGGATTCTTCCCAAGATTTTCCAGCTTCGCAATCTCTGTCTCGACGGATGCCATAATAAGCTTTGTCCGCTCTGGGTCGATTGCCAGATATGCTCCCTGTTCCGTCTGCTTTACTGATGACATAATTTCCTGTTCTATATTTGGATCCAGCGTAATGACACTGGTCGCTTCGTTCGGCATAAAATAGCGGTTTGATATTGCGCGCTTCAATGCCTGTCTCGTGTATTCTGTCAGCACATCTGTATCTCTGGATGTCATCGCGTGATCTGCAAGCGTTTCAAATATTGTAAGCAGATCGCGGATGGATATGCCTTCGGACAACAGATTCTGTAATACCTTCTGGATCTCGCCGATGCCGAGCAGCTTTGGTACAAGCTCCTCTACAAGCACCGGATTGTTTTCTTTTATATTATCAATCAGATTCTGTACATCCTGTCTGGTCAGCAGTTCCGCGATATGGCTGCGGATGACTTCTGTCAGATGAGTTGCGATGATGGAAGGAGGATCTACAACTGTATAACCCAGGCTCTCTGCGCGTTCCCTCTGGCTTTCTGTAATCCAGATTGCCGGCAGATGAAACGACGGCTCAAAAGTAGGAATACCCGTAATCTCTTCTTCTACATATCCAGGATTCATAGCCATATAATGGTCAAATAAGATCTCTCCTTCTGTAATCTGAATGCCTTTAATCTTTATAATGTACTGATTTGGATTCAGCTGAATATTATCGCGGAGACGAATAATCGGAACTACTGTACCAAGCTCCAGAGCAATCTGCCTTCGAATCATAACCACACGGTCTAATAAATCACCGCCCTGATTTACATCGGCAAGCGGTATAATACCGTAACCAAACTCCAGCTCAATCGGGTCTACCTGCAGCAGCGTAGTAACATTTTCCGGCTTTCGAATTTCTTCCGCCTCTTCTTCTTCCTGCGCCGCCTCTTCTTCCACTGCTTCCACCTCCATAGACTTACTCATGCCTCTCGCAACGATCAAATACATTAATCCAAATGCCACAAACAAAACTGGGTTCAGCGGTGTTGCTATGCCTAAAAAAATCAATGTACAACCTACAAGAGTCAATACTTTTGGTATGCCAAATAACTGTGACACTAATATATCACTGATGTCAGCTTCTTTTGAAGCTTTTGTTACCAAAATACCTGTCGCTAATGAAATCATAAGCGAAGGAAGCTGGGATACCAGACCATCACCTATTGTCAGAACGCCATAATGCTGCAGCGCCTCCATCGCCTCCATGCCTTCACGGGTCATGCCCATTACTGTACCGCCTATTAAGTTTACAAAAGTAATCAATAGACCGGCAGTTGCATCTCCCTTAACATACTTCGTAGCACCATCCATAGAACCAAAGAAGGAAGCCTCTGCCTGTATTTTTTCACGCCTGATTTTTGCCTCACGATCATCGATTGCACCTGTATTTAAGTCAGCATCAATCGCCATCTGCTTACCCGGCATAGCATCCAGCGTAAAGCGGGCTGTAACCTCTGATACACGTTCCGAACCTTTGTTAATAACTACGAACTGAATAATAACTAATATAATAAATACAATCGCACCAATAACTAAATCGTTTCCACCTACGAATGAACCAAATGTCGTAACAACGTTTCCTGGATCTCCTGTATTTAAAATCAATCTCGTAGAAGATACATTCAATGAAATCCTAAAAATCGTCGTAAACAGCAGCAGCGTAGGAAAAAAAGACATATCCAGAACTTCCTGCACAAACAGACAGTTAAACAATACAACCAGCGCAATCGATAGATTAAGCGCCAGCATAACATCCAACATCTGATTCGGGATTGGTATGATAAAGAACACGACTGCAGCTAAAAGATATAATGCAACGCCTACATCTGCTTTCTTCATGTCTCTCAATCCCACCCTTCCTTTGTATTTTCACCATCTATTATGACAGCTGAATCTGCTAATACCTTTTTGTAAAAAATTTTTCTGCTGCTCTTAATTTGAAAGAACCTATGCTCTTTCATCATCTGTCTGCTGCCAGACATCTGCAAAATGTCAGCCTGCTTATTATCCATAATTTTTCTCAAGACCTATCATTATATATATTTTACTGGCATATTATAATTTATTTTTTAACCGATATACCGCTGCCAGAATCTCAGCTACTGTCTGATAGAGTTCCGGCGGTATTTCTTCTCCGATTTCTACATTTGCGTACAGCATACGCGCTAACGGCTTATTTTCAACAATTTCTACATCCGCTTCTTTTGCTTTTTCCTTAATTTGTAATGCCAGATAATCTGTTCCTTTTGCCAGCACGACCGGCGCCTGTGCCTGCTCCGCATCATATTTTAAAGCCACTGCATAATGTGTCGGGTTTGTAATTACGACATCTGCCTTGGGCACATCCTGCATCATACGCCGCTGTGACGCTTCTCTCATTCTTGCACGCTGTTTGCTTTTGATCTGCGGATCACCTTCTGAGTTCTTATACTCATCTTTTACTTCCTGTTTGGTCATCTTCATATCCTGATGGAATTTCCATTTTTGATAAATCAGGTCCGCAACTCCAATAATCAGATAAGCCACAGATATTTTAAGTCCGGTACTTAAAACGACCGAGCCGATTAACATAATTGCCTGCATCAGCGGCATACTGTATAACAACAGCAGATTACGGGAATTATCTTTAATCGACATATAAGTTATAACTACAATTAATACAATCTTCGCAATGGATTTTAAAAGCTCAATCAAGGAATTTGCTGAAAAAATACGCTTGAACCCATTGATCGGGTTAAATTTACTAAGCTTTGGCTGTAACGGCTTTTTTGTAACTTTCCATTTTACCTGCAGAATATCCAGAATCACCATAGAGATCAAACCTACGATGAAAAAAGGCAGAACCATATTGATAATACCCTTTAGCGCCTCACTCAGCAGCCGAGAAATCGACCTTCCAGTTGGACCTCCGCCATTTTCAGCGATAAAATCTGGAATCAGTCCATAAAAATTCTCAAACATTCCAAGAAAACCTTCTCCGAGACTGGATACCAGAACTTGAAGCATCACAAATAAAAGTATCAAACCTACAGCATTGTTTAATTCCCTGCTTTTCGCAACTTTTCCATCATTTCTGGCATCATTCAGCTTTTTTGACGTAGGCTCCTCTGTCTTCTCCCCGCCTTCACCGTCTTTGGCAAACCATTGCAGGTCCAGCTGCATCCGCCATTGTTCATTATTCACTCAGATACATCCCTTTAATCATATAGACTACCATTCGTTTCATTTCTGATGCAACAAAATCAGCTACGCCGCTAATCAAAGATAATGCAATAAACAGCACTATCAATCCAATCAGCACCTTGATCTGCATACCGACTGCAAACATATTCATCTGCGGCGCTACCTTTGCCATAATACCAAGTACACAGTTTATAATCATCATGCAGGCAAATACCGGCAGTATAATTCGAAATCCTATGACAAGCAGACTGGACATAAAGCTGGTAAATCCCAGCAATAGATAATCCCACTGAAAGATCTGCTGATTAATCGGAATCAGCTGGTAAGAATCACATACTGCACGGATTACATACTGATACATATTGGAAGCCAGCAGCATCAGCATAATCGAATAATTGTACAGATTACCTGTGATACTTTCACTCATCTGCGTCATTGGATTAAATTCCTGTGCCATTGACAGACCGATCTCCATATCGATCAATCTACCCGCAAACAAAACAATAGAATTACAGATACTGGCTGAATAACCAATCAGCAAGCCTGTAATTCCTTCCTTGATTACAATAACCCCATATTCCATTATACCTGTGTAAGCAAGGTTCTGCTCCGGCAAAACACCTGTCAGCATAATTGCAATACAGCCTGCTGCTCCTACTTTTGTTCTGACAGGAACACCCCTCGTGTTAAAGAAAGGAGCCGCGAAAATACAAGCAGCAATCCGAGCCAGAACTAACAGGAAATATTCAAATGTCTGTAATGAGAACGTCGCATCAAACATGTCACATTCCTATCCTACTATACATACAAGCTGAAGTCTGACCATAACCCTGTCATAAATGTAGATAAGTTATTCAGCATCCATGCGCCAAGCAGCAGCATCATTGCAAACACAGCTAAAATCTTTGGCACAAATGTCAAAGTCTGTTCCTGAATAGACGTTACCGTCTGAAAAATACTCACAATCAGGCCAACCACCAGTGAAGTAAGAAGCATCGGGGATGCCGTCGTAATAATCGTATAAATCGCCTGTCTGGCAATATCCATAACCTGTCCTTGTGTAATCATAGGATGTCCCTCCTAAAACTAATGCACCTTATAGGCACTCCAAAATTAAGCTTGTACACATTTTAGATCTAATACTAAACTCCTGCCTGCAGCAGCAATAGAATTTTTCTCTAAAATCATGTTTATCAACAAAGTACTCCCTTCGATTTAAATCAGCTATCGTCAATCCTAATCAGAATAATCACATAAGCGTCCGAACCAATTCTTTAATCACAAGATTCCATCCATCAGCCAATACAAACAGCAGGACTTTAAACGGCATGGAGATCGTAGTAGGAGGAAGCATCATCATACCCATTGACATCAATACGGAAGATACAACCATATCAATTACAATAAATGGAATATAAATGATAAATCCAATAATAAATGCCGTACGAAGCTCACTGATAATAAAACTAGGCACAAGCACATAAAACGGCACTTCATCCCTTGTCTCATAAGTAATCCCTGCTATATCACAGAACATATTCACATCCTTTTCCTGTGTCGTATTATACATAAATATACGTAATGGTTCCTCTGCCCGCTCAATCGCTACTTCGAGAGTAATCTCTCCTGCATCTAACGGCCTAATCGCCTCCTCGTTAATCTGAGTAAAAACCGGCGACATAATATACAGAGTCAAAAACAGTGCCAATCCAACCATAACCTGATTTGGCGGAGCAGTCTGTGTACCTAATGCTGTTCTCACAAAATGAAGTACTATGACAATCCTCGTAAAGGATGTCAGCATAATCATAATAGACGGTGCTAAGGAAATAACGGTCAAAATAATCAGCATCCGAATTGGCGCCGAAATATTACCATCTTCATTCCCATAGTTTATCCATATGCCATTATTATTGTCTGCTGTTGCATCAGGCGGATCATCCTGCTCTCCTGCTGAATCGAATTGACTGATCTCATCCCTGGCATTAGCGCTTACATGCTGCTTACAGCAGAACATCAGACAAATGGTAAGCGTCACTATGGCAAGCATAAATGACGCTATGCAATATATTTTTTTTCCTTTACTCATTACAATCTGCCCTACTTTTTCGGAATATGATGCTTTACTTTGTCAAGAATATCGCGAAAGCTTTCCGCCATATCCGTCTTTGTCTCTGCTGCATCTGTAGTGCCTATCTCTAGTCGGTCTTTACTGATTTCAGCCAGTTTTTCGACATGATCTTTACTAACTGCAATGACAAGGTATACATCTCCTGCTTCTATAATCTGTATGTAATTATTTGCAGTAAGTCTCAGAGTCTCAATAATTTTCAGATTCTGATTACGCACCTGCCCCTGCTGATAACCCGCAATAAAACGGGTAGTCAGCCACGTCAGCAACAATACAATGATAAAAATTGCTAGAACACCCATCAGCTGGCCCAAGGAACTCAGCCAAGAACCCGCCGTCTGTGACAGTACCATTCTAACCAACTACTTTTTTAACTGCTTCTAGCACACGTTCTGCCTGAAAAGGCTTAACAATAAAATCCTTTGCGCCAGACTGAATCGCCTCAATAACCATTGCCTGCTGCCCCATCGCGGAACACATAATAACACAGGCACTAGGGTCTGCTTCTCTAATTGCCTTTAATGCCTGAATACCATCCATCTCAGGCATAGTAATATCCATCAATACAAGATCCGGCTTTGTCTCATTATATTTTTCTACTGCCTTCAAACCATTCTCAGCTTCTCCAGCAATCTCATAGCCGTTCTTTGAGAGGATATCCTTAATCATCATTCTCATAAAAGCTGCGTCATCACAAATTAAAACTTTCTTTGCCATTTTTGTTCTCCCTTATTTTCTAATTTTTATTGTTTTGTCTCCTGTGACATCCTTTTTGTATTATAACATAAAACAATAAGTATTAGCAATTATTTTATAATTTCTGTAATCCTTACACCAAAGCTTTCTTCGATTACAACGACTTCTCCTTTTGCTACATATTTACCATTTACAAGTACGTCAATCGGTTCACCGGCAATTTTATCAAGTTCTATAATTGTACCTGGCGCAAAATCAAGAATCTCCTGTATTGATTTCGTAGTACGCCCTAGTTCTACCGTAACCTCTAATGGCACATCCATAATCAGGTCAATATTTTCTTTCTGGAAGATTGCCGGATTGAAATCACCTGAAAAACTCTGGAACTGTGCCTGCTGAACATTGACCGGCTGCTGCATCATCATTGGCTGTTGCTGCATCATCGGCTGCTGCATCATCATTGGCTGTTGCTGCATCATCGGTGCTGCCTGCGGCTGCGATGCAGGCGGCGGAGTCGGCGCGGCAGAGATTGATGACGGAGCGGTTTCTTCCAGATCTTTCGTCATAGTCTGTGTAACGCCCTCGCACATCTCTTTTGCAAAGGATACCGGATACAGCTGCATGATTGTACTGTCTACCAAATCTCCGATCTCCATTTTAAATGAAATCCTAACAAAGTCGCCTGTCAGAAACTCGTCAATTTCTTTCTCGTCCAAGCTATCTTTTAAGTCAATCAAATTTGCTTCCGGCGGACTAATATCTATCGTCTTATTCAGCATAGATGACAGCGATGTGGCTGCAGATCCCATCATCTGATTCATTGCCTCACTGATAGCGCTTAAATGCAGCTCACCCAGCTCACCATCTGTATTAGTTCCATCCCCGCCCATCATCAAATCGGTAATGACCTTTACATCATGCTCCTTTAATACTAACAAATTGCTTCCGTCCAGACCCACCGTATAGGCAATTCGGATAAATACACACGGCCTTTCGTACTGGCTTACAATATCATCCCAAGTAGCCATCGATACAACCGGAGTCGATATATCCACTTTATAATTGACAAGTGAAAACAATGTCGTTGCTGCTGTCCCCATACTGATATTCGCAATCTCACCAATCGTATCGCACTCATCAGGAGTGACTATCGCAGCAGAACCGGACGGAGCAGGCTCAGCCGCTTCACCGCCATTTTGAAGCAACGCTGTAATCTCTTCTTGTGATAATGCTCCATTCATAATAATTTTATTCCTCTCTTATAATTGATGTTATCCTTACTGCATAATCATCACCCGCTACACCGGGCAATGCCATGAATTTTTTAATGCTGCCGACATATATTCCCAGCTCATCCTCTACCTTTGAATCCAAGCGGATAATATCGCCTACCTGAAGCCCTGCGAAATCACTGATGGAAAAACTGCTGTGTCCCAATACCGCCTTCACTGGAATCGGAGCCTTTTCCAAAAGATTCTCCACCATGTCACTATAAGATATTTCTTCCTTTTCCTGCTGACTGGAATACCAGAATTTTGTATTCAGCTTATCCATGACTACATCTAATGTAATATAAGGAAGACATACGTTCATAAGTCCTTCTACATCACCAATTTTAAGATTGATTGTGACGATCGCTATCATTTCACTCGGAGAAATAATCTGCGCAAACTGTGAATTCGTCTCAATACGCTCCAAGCGCGGAGTCAGCTCCACGACATTCTTCCACGGCTCCCGCAAAAGATTCACACAGACAGTCAGCAACCGTTCAATAATTAACAGCTCAATCTCAGAAAATTCGCGCGACTTCGCTAACGGCTCTCCCATGCCTCCAAGCATCCTGTCTACCATGGCATATCCGATATTGGTCGCCATCTCCAATAAGATATTGCCTTTTAACGGTGCAAAATTAATTACTCCTAAAAGCATCGGATTAGAAAGAGAATTCGCAAATTCCGAGTAAGTAACTGCCTCTGAATTCACGACCTCCACTTGTATATTCTTTCTCAAATATACTGGAAGGTTCGTGGATAACAGCCGTCCATAATGTTCAAATATAATCTCAAGCGTCCTAAGATGCTCCTTTGAGAATTTGGATGGCCTTGCAAAATCATAATTCTTGACTGGTTTTTCTTCTACGTCCTTCATCTCATCTACATCGACTTCGCCGCTGCTTAAAGCCTTCAATAGATTATCTATTTCACTTTGAGAAAGAACATCAGCCATGAATCTCACCACCTGTCATTTGTTTTTACTAATATTAATTACTGATAATTTACTCCAGAGAAATTCACAGCTACGATAAAGTCAGAATCAAATAAATCCTGCATCTGATACAGCATCTCATCTCGAACCTCTTCCTGTCCGTCTGGAGTTGTGATTTCATCTATGGTATACTTTAAAAATGTATTGGATATGATCTGGCTCAACAGCTTTTCCCTGCCTTCGATCAGCGGACTGAGCTCAGCATAATCATCATCTGCTTTGTTTAAAGTGATTGATACTTCCGCAACTACATAATGCCGTTTTCCATCTTCATCAGTTCCCTTTAGAGTAAACGTCTGTTCTGTATCGCCAGTCAAATTCACTACATCTGTCTGGTCAATCGGAATACTGTTTACATTATACACTTTGCCGCTGTCAAGCTCCAGCTCAATCGCACTGCACACTTCTTCAATCAGTTGATTTGATTTCTTAGCGGATGGTACCAGCGTTATCATAATTACGCCAGATAACACTACATTCACAAATACCAGCGCCATAATCAATACAGACATTACATTCTTTTTCATCTGTTCTCCCATCCTTATATATTTATAAATTGTCCGAATTATATGAATTAAATATTTTTATTTCTACCCTGCGGTTCTGGGCACGTCCTTCCGGTGTACTGTTATCTGCAACTGGGACATAATCTCCTCGCCCGGAAGACTTGATATATGCCGGATTCAGATTCGTGGTACTACGCAGATAATCTGCTACAGACAGCGCACGATACATCGAAAGCACATTATTATCTGCATATCGTGCATTATGAACTGGAACATTATCTGTATGCCCCTCGATCTCAATCGTATTTTGATTGAATTTCTGCAGTATTTTTCCTACTTTATCTACCAACTCATGAGCTTCATCTGCTAATTCAGACGAACCTGACGCAAATAAAATCGCTCCATTTAATGTCATCGTAATATGCTGGCCGTTAAAATCCACATTGACAATATCTTGTATCCCATAGCGCTGCAGCAGCTTCTCTACCCTGCCCGCCATGCGCTCCGATTCATCAATCTCTGCCTGTTCAGCTAATTCCCTCGCAGCCTGCTCAGTCATTTCATCAATTTCCTGTGGCTCTTTAATGCCTTCCCTCTCTCCCTCTTCATTCGCGAATCCATCATCTGGATTATGATTTGCACCATCATTATCCGCCAGTGTCTGGAGAGGATTCGTCTCTTCCGCATCGGATTTGCCGTCACCGGAAGAGTTCATCTTGGAATTGAAATATACGTCATATTTCTGCATCTGATTAATCCCGGCTGAAATCATCTGGCCTTCGCCGACCGAGGAGCCTCCGCCTTTTAAGATGCTGTACTGGCTTTGAAGAGAGGCGATCAGTGCATGGAACTTATTCTCATCTACTGACGACATTGAAAATAAAAGTACAAAGAAACACAGCAGCAGGTTCATCAGGTCACTGAAGGTAGCCATCCATTTTGGTGAACCCTGCGGCGCTTCTTCCTGTTTCTTTCTAGCCATCTTTATTCACCACCTCCGCCTGAGCCTTCATTCAGCCCTTCACGTACTGAAGGAGCTAAGAAGGATTTCAGCTTTTCTTCAATCACACGTGGATTTTCTCCGGCCTGTATCGATAACAGTCCTTCCACGGTTATTTCTTTAACCATCATCTCCTGATCGTTATTAACCTTCAGCTTTGATGCCGTAGGCTCGCAAATCCAGTTTGCAATAACAGAACCATAGAATGTCGTTAACAATGCAACTGCCATATTCGGCCCGATTGAATTAATGTCTGATAAGTCTTTTAACATCTTTACAAGACCAATCAGCGTACCAATCATACCCCAGGCAGGGCCTAACGCTCCCCACTTCTCATAAAAACCAATGACCGTCTTATGCCTTGTCTCAATACAAGTCAAATCGGTCTCCAGAATACCGCGCACTAATTCCGGATCTGTACCGTCTACGACAAGCATGATGCCTTTTTTCAAAAATTCATCTTCAATATTATTTGCTGCTTCTTCCAATGCAAGCAGGCCTTCTTTTCTGGCAATATTTGAAAGATTGATAATATTACGAATCGCTTCTGCAGCATCCACCTTCTGTTCCTTAATAGTCAGTGCAAAGGCTTTAAACGAATTGATGGTATCCGCAAGCTTATTACATCCTATAACACCACAGAGGGAACCGCCGAGAGTAATAAGAATAGAAGGGATATCAACGAATGATTCCGTAATGACATAAAACTGAAACGTCCTCGCGTCCTGATTAAATGTCATACCGAATATCATCATAAGAATACCGACTACAAGGCCTATCAAACTTGATATATCCAATTTTTTTCACCTACCAATTATTTTTTCTCTTGTATAACACTCCTTATGTACGATCAGCTGTTTCCATTCTGATCACGGAACATTAAACAATCACCCAATATTTTTTTCTTATATAATATTACTAGATTTTGTATCTCTTGTCTACTTTCTTTTACAATTATTTTTTTTCCGGACAAGAATGAAATAACCGTATCCGGTGTCTCTTCTACGAATTCAATCTGATCTGAATTAATTATAAGCTTCGTCTCATTAAGCCTTGTTACTTCAATCATTTTCGTCCCCCTGTAATACTTGATAAGCCTTAGAACAACAGTACAGATTCATCACCTGATCATTGTATGATTTATGACCTATAGTGTGTCTGTTATTTGTTTTCTTTCTAAATGTAAGAAACACTTTTTCACACACTTCAGGCTGCCTGCCAGACAGCCTGAAGTCTGACTGTAGATGTCTGTTATTCCTAATTCTAATGCTGCTCTATCCTTCGATCATCTGTACTAATCAAAATTGTCTTCCTATCAATCAATTCGAATATCCTGAAAATATTCATAATAAATCAATAGATCAATTCAGATAACTATCACCATTATCTCTTCAGATTGACTAATTCTTCCAGAATACTGTCTGAGGTAGAGATAACTCTGGAATTTGCCTGATAACCACGCTGTGTCGTAATCATTGTAGTAAATTCAGTCGCCAGGTCTACGTTTGACATTTCAAGCGTACCGCTGTCAATGGAAGAACCATCCGAATCCATCTCCACGCCAATGCCGTCAAATTCGCCGGAGTTCATGGTCGTACGATAGCAGTTACTGCCGATGCTTTCCAGACCGGACGCGTTCGCAAATCTCGCTACCGCGATCTGCCCAAGCAGTGTCGTATTTCCATTGCTGTAAGAACCATAAATCTTACCAGACTGATCAACAGAAAGGCCAATCAGCGTACCTACTTTTTTGCCTTTGCCGTCTCCCTTTCCGTCACCGTTTGACATAGCCGCGGTATTTGTGGCGCCGTTTCCAAGGTTCTTTATCGTGGAGAAATCAATCTCAATATCTGAGAATGGATTTCCTTCAGTAGCGATTTCTGACAGACGGAGAGTCTGGGTCATTTTACCTGTAGAGCCGATATAATCTAAGGAACCGTCTGCTGTATTGAAATAAAGCTTGTAGCCGTCAGCGCCCGGTGTTACGATCTCGTATGACCATGCGCCGTTCTTTCCATAAGTGTAACGTACTTCGGCATCTTTTGGGATATCCGTAGTAAAAATACCCAGATCATTGACTTGGTCTGTAGGCAGAATCACATATCCATCCTCTAAATGATCGCTTAAATAATCTGTATATCCTGCATCTGTAAGCCATGTTTTAAATGCGTCGCCCTCAGCGTTCTCTGTTACCCAATCTAAAGTTATTTCACCATTTTCATCTACCCTGACATACATATCGCCATTGACACGTTCCGGAACCGGATCCGCTCCATCTCCGCTCGGAGCTTTCGGCTGAAACTCATCATACAGCTCTTTGATTGTCGTGGTTTCTAATTTATATACTGTCTCTGCATCGGCTCCCTCACCTATAGTTGTCGCTTTTAACACGCCGTTATCTATCATTTCCTTTAATTTTCCCTTAACAGTCGTAGTTTTAAAGGCGTTTTCAGCAACTGGCTTCGTATCACCGTCAGCTTCACCAGCATTAATCCAATTTAATGAACTTATATCAACTTTTGTGCCATTACTGTCATATACCTCTAAATCCAGTCCTGAAAGATCATCAGGAATAGCATTGTTTCCTTGTTCATCTACTGGTACTTTTAAATCCACTCGTAACCCGGAAGGCAGTCTGTCTGTCTTTCCATTAGGAGCAAACCACTGATTTACCTGATCTGATGTAAAATGAAATGTTCTTGTTCTGTCACCATTCTCCCCTGTCTCAATCGTATCCGTATTTGCCAGCTTCGTCAGAGCATTTCCCATGCCGTTCGCCACTTTATAGTTATCCGTAATATATACGTTGCTGCCCTGCCCGCCGCCGAACAAATCGCCCAGACCTTTACCGTCTGCAGTCAAAATAGACTTGCCGTTTGCGTCCTGAATATCCGTCAGGTTGACTGTATAGACATTATGCCCGCCTTCTTCTTCGCCTGTCAGCTGTGCCGCAAATAAAGCGGTGTATGAATACCCCAGATTATCAAAGAAATTCAAGTTCAGCCTATATCCTTCATTTGAATTTACATTTGAATTATTATCATCTAAAATACCGGTACAACGCGCTTTCGTCGTATATTCCGGCTGAGAAGTCTGGTTGCCTGCATCCATGATCTTCAAAGGCGATACTGTATCTTTACGGATATTGCCGTTTGCATCTACCTGCCAGCCCATAACCGTATATCCGGTAGACTCCATACACAGATTACCCGCGCCGTCTACATAAAACGCGCCGGCTCTGGTAAATACATTTTCTGTACCGTTATTTACGATATAAAAACTAGTTGAATTTGTATCTGACAGCTTTAAGTCAAAAGCCTTGCCTGTAGATTCAGATGCACCGCCCGTATCAATGTCTATCGCCGTAGATGCAAAAGATGTACCAAGACCGATCTGCTTTGCGTTGACGCCGCCCTTGCCCGTAGCTGCATTTGCACCGGATGCATAGGATGTCGTCTGATACATCATCGTACTGAATGTCGTACGTGATGATTTAAATCCTACTGTATTTACGTTTGCAATGTTGTTACCAATAACGTCCATCTTCGTCTGATGCGTCCGAAGACCTGATACAGACGAATACAATGCTCTCATCATAATGAATTGACCTCCTAAATCTTTCTGTCATTACAGCCTAGCCCTCACCTTCACGGTAACAGAGCCAAACTGTAATATTCTATCTATTTCCATCCGGCAGATCTTTGTAACAGTCAGGAAAATCCGGCTGTTACAATCTATTCTGCCTCTGAGACGCCATGCGGCTTTTTCTGTCAGTCAAAAGCCACAGCCTCCCGATAGGTCCGGCTATATAATCACAGCGCCGTCAATATTTGTAAATATGTTCTCATCGGCCTCGCTTTTTTCCAGCGCGGTCACGACGGTCTTATTGGGAATATTCACGATAAATGCCAGTGAATCAACAATCACCAGGGAGTCCTGAATTCCTTTTTCTCCCGCTTTTCTGACTCCAGATTCCAACCGCTCGTTCTGCTCCTTTGATAGGGTGATTTTACGGTTTTGTAGGCGCATAGCGGCGTGTTTGGAAAATTTTAGCGGCGCAGTACCAGATACATTTCCTGCTGTGCCAGTCTGATTCTGCCGTGACTGCTGTGTCTGCCTTAACACTTCCTCAAAAGACACCTGCGTCCCTGCATCTGCTGCAGCCTCATTTCTCTGCGTCAGATACTGATCTGTCACCTGCTGTATGGAAGTGAATTTTTTTTCGATTCCATTCATAATTTCATCTCCATCTCACATTTATCATAATCTTCTACGATCATTATCTATGATCTGTCATGTTCGAAGCCTGATTGCATGACTGCGAAGCTTCCATGCCTCTTATCCTGCAAAAGGCTAAAAGTTTCAATTACATATTTGTATCAGTGCCTTCTGTTCCTGAAGTACTCTGTCCAGCGCCTGCATTGGAATCATTCTGATTCTGGCTCTGATCCTGATTTTCCGGCTGCTTTTGTGACTGAAGTGCATCTAAGATTTTCTGCAGCAGCGCTGATACGTCATCCTGATCAGAGTCTGACGGATTCTCTGGTGCAAATTTTTTCTCCGCATTGGCAACCGCAGCTTCTACCGTATTAAAAAGCGTCCTCGTCTCATCAGCTACAAGCTTCTTCTGAGGATCTGTCATTCCATCGTAGTATTCTGCTGCTTCTTTCACCTTCGCACTGTATTCAATCAGCGTCTTTTCATCTGCTGCTTCAATTTCGCTTATAGATGGCAGATGTTTTACCATGCCTGTATACTTAGTTGCTTTTAAGGAGTTCATTTTGATCTCAAGAAGCCGCAGCTTGTCGATATCTTCATCCTCTACAAAGAGCTTCTGAGACTCTGTCATTTTATCATAGGCTTCACGTGCTGACTTCACAAGTCCGTCGTCTTCTGCAGTCAGATTGTCTTCGCTAGGCAGAAGCGCGATCATGTCGTGCAGTTCCTTCGCCAGTACAGATCCCTGGAAATACTCTTCATCCGCAACCGTATCCAGCTTATCCAGTGTATACAGCTTATCGTTTACCGAAATAACTGTCTCACCGTTTTTCTTGCTTACATAATCTACCTTGCCCTTGACAAAACCGTCCCCATCACTAATCAACACGAATTTGCCTACGAGGTCATTGGCTGACTGCTCTGACATGGCAGACTTCATATCATTCAAGGACTCTACCATAGAAAATGTCGCCATCTGTGATACCCACTCTGTATTACTTGTCGGCTCCAATGGATCCTGATACTGCATCTGAGCTACCAACAACTGCAGGAACTGTTCCTGGCCCATTTCGTTATTGACATTTTTTTTCTTGCCATTGGTTTTTTTGTTGGATTCGGAGGTTTCATCTACAAATTTCCCATCTTTTACTTCCTGTATAATCGCCATATAGTATTCTCCTTTCCATATAGCCGCTATCACGCTATATCATTATATTATGCTTTAAAATCTACATTATTGCCGTTATCCCGCATAATGCGTACGGCAAGCATCTCTTCCTCAGACATCAGACCGCTTAACCCATCCAAATCGCCCAAATCATTCAGATTAATACCTCTTCTCGCACGGCGCGCGTTCTGCTCTTCCTGCTGTCTTGCCTGCTCTTCCTGCTGATGCGCGTCACGTTCCAGATTTTTTTCAAACTCGTGCGTGCCTACGGATACCTCGACGGCATCGACTTTGATTCCCTGTTGATTAAGGTTTTCTTTTAACACAGCGGCCTGCTGTACCAGTGCTTCCTTTATGTCTTCATTCTGCGCTACAAGCTGAGCCGTCACTGCTCCCTGCTTTTCTGATACATGCAGATACACTCGGCCCAAATGTTCTGGATTCAGCTGCATTTCTATAGATTTGACATCTTCTGACAAATGTACTTTTGTATGCTCTACAATCTGATCTATCACATCCTGCATATTTACCTGCGGAAGCGATGTCTGGTTCGTGACATTCTGCGGCTGAGCTGAATGAACTACGGGCTCCTGCCCATTTGCTTCTGCATGAAAATCAAACCTCGTCTGTTCATTTGAGTCATCTGACCGTGAAGCAGAATCCGCTGTCGTATTCTGCTGCGCATTCTGTTCTTCAGAAGGCTCCTTTGACCCTTCTTCCTGCACCTGCTGCGGCTGCTGAAGCTTCTCCGTCTCCTGCGGCTGCTCGGTCTGCACAGCTTCCTGCTCCTGCGGCTGCTCGGTCTGTACTTCCTTAGGCTGTACAGCAGCTGCTTCCTGTCTTGGCATTTCTTCCTGAACTTCCAAAGGCGTCTCCTGCGGCTGTATGAATTCCTGTGTCTCTTGTACCGGCATCTCTTCGATCGGTACTTCTGCCGGCCGAACCTCATCCGGCTGCTGCGGCATCTTGTCTGTCATCTCCTGAAGCTGCCCCATCAGCTCATCCATGGTCATTCCAAGATCCTGAAGCAGTTCTTCAGTAACTACGGATACTTCCTGCATTAGATTCTGGAAATTTTCGTTAAATAACATCATCCCGCTGTCTTCACTGCCTGTCAGTTCTACAGAAAGCGCGACCAGCTGCTGTGGATTTAGTAAATCTGCCTGTGTCAGGCCTAACAGCTCCATAGCTGCATCCAGCTGTTCATCATCTACACCCAGATTTTCTTTTATTAACTCTTTGATGTCCTCTACTGCCTCTTCAATCGCTTCATTCAAAACCTCAGCATCTTCAGGACTGCTTTCCGCAGCACTGGTTACTTTGTCTGCGGCTGTCTGGTTTTGGTACTGCTCGTATTGCTGCTGTACATTGGTTTCCCCGCCAGATGATTTTACCGGTTCCTGTGCCGTCTGGTTCTTCTGATTTGCCGCCTGCGCCGTATTCGAAGGATTCTGCTGCATGTAGCTGGAAAAAGAATTCTGGATTCCCTGCATCTTCAGTGATTTCAAATTCGCCGGCTTCTCTACATTCGCGGCTGTCTGTGTGCCCGGCATGGACACTGCTGGTATTGCTGGCATCGTCTGCCTCCTTTCTTTTTCATCATAATCATTTTATATAAGCTGCCTGCGGCAGAATTCTGCTCAGACAGATTATATCATTAATTTTTGGAAGGTTCTAACATCTCTGTCAGTTTCGCTGAAGTATCCTCATTCATTGCCGCTAAAATATCCGCCCGATTCTGCGCTGACATCTTCTCTAAAATTCTCTTTACAAGTGACAGATTATCCGTCATCGTATCAAAGATCTGTGCGGCTTCTTTTGCCTTCATCGACGAATAAGTCTTTACATAGTCATCTACTTTATCGTCATATTCCTGCTGTTCCACAACTTCCTTATACAATACTTCTGCGTTATCCGGCTCGATTTCTTCATAAAACTTACGGTATTCGGCAATATCCGGCGCATCGTCGCCAAATACTACTTCTTCATAAAATTCCTGCTTTAATCTCTCAAATTCTGCTTCATTATCACGATATCTGCGAAGCTTTCTTACCTGTGACTGCAGGTCTTCAATTTTTGCTGTCTTATCCTTGCCGGATTTCAGCGAAACCTCTAGGTCTCCCTCCAGCTGCTTGATTCTATCAATCGCTTCATCCAGCGTCTGATATGGATAATCAGCATCCACTTCGCCTTCTGCCGGACGTGCCTCTGGAAGAATCTTATTGACATACGGCACATCTTTTAACAGCGGATATAGCACCGTAGAGCCGAAGCCCCCGACATCCATCCTTATTAATAAAGCAAGAATTCCCAGCCAGATTGCTATAATCACAATCGTAGCAAACGCGACAATTATCTTGCCGCCAACAGTTTCCTGCTCTTCCTCCATTTCACTGTCCTGTCTTGCTTTTTTCTTCTCTTCTTTTTTCTGCTTTTTTTCTGCTTTTCTTCTCTCTTTTTCCGCTTTTTTGGAATCCTGCTGTGCATCCATTGCTGCTTCCGGCATAATACTTATCCTCCTATCCCTGTGATCGGTAAAATCTATTCATAAATATTAAGCATCTCCGTGGTAAGTATAGCTTACAAGCTCGTTGACAGCCTGATTTTCTTCATAAGCCACTTCCTGCTTAAATTCTTCAAATGCCCGCTCACGCAGCTTTTCGAACGTCTTGCGTTCAATCATGATTTCATTCAGCTTCTGTCTGGCTGCCTCCACCTGCTTTTCCGCTGCATGGACTACCATCATCTGCGCACGGATTCTGGACTTCATGATGTCAATCGAACGTTTATTTTCCCGTATATCGCGGATACTAATCGTTCCGCTTACCAGCTCGACTGCCCGCTTCTCGTACATAGACCGCTGCATAATCAGAGACTGGAGAACTGCTTCTTCCCTTTTCAGCTTTGCGTTTGCCTGTCCATATGCTATTTTTGCCTGATTTTCAAGCTTCAGCTTAATATTCAAAATACTCTGCAGCTTAAATACAAACTTTGTCATTGATTTCCAATCCTGCTTCTATTATTCATGCCCTAAAAAAGTGCTCAAACGACAACATGCTTTATACTCCATGCACTCCTGCCATTTAGTTCTTCTATCTCCTAGCCTGCCTGCTTATCATTAAAAATCGCCTGCAGGCGCTGTGTAATCTCTTCAAATGAAAACTTTTCCATTGTAGCCTGCATCAAAAACTGATTAACCAGATTAATCTTTTGAATCGCGTAATCAATCGCTACATTCGAACCGCTTTTATAGGCACCGATATTAATCAAATCTTCTGCTTCATCGTAAGTACCCAGCACATTTCTCAGCTTTCCGGCTGCGCCTTTATGCTCTCCTGACGCAATCGCACTCATACATCTGGAAATACTCGCCAGTACATCGATCGCCGGATAATGGTTTTTCTGAGCCAGCTTTCTGGATAATACAATATGTCCATCCAGAATACTTCGCGCCGTATCTGTGATTGGTTCATTAAAATCATCACCATCTACTAATACGGTATATAACCCGGTAATAGAACCAACGTCTGAATTTCCTGCCCGTTCCAGCAGCTTCGGCATCTCCGAATAAATACTCGGCGGATATCCTCTCGTAACCGGCGGTTCTCCTGATGCCAGACCAATCTCACGCTGTGCCATACAAAAACGCGTCAGGGAATCCATCATCAGCAGCACATCCCTGCCCTGATCTCTAAAATATTCGGCAATCGCAGTTGCGGTCTTTGCAGCCTTATTACGAATCAGCGCCGGCTTGTCAGATGTAGCAACGACAACCACCGAACGCTTCATACCTTCTTCCCCTAAGTCATTTTCAATAAACTCACGAACCTCACGTCCGCGCTCTCCAATCAGGGCAATCACATTAATATCTGCTCTTGTGTTTCGCGCAAACATCCCCATTAAAGTACTTTTGCCTACACCAGAGCCTGCAAAAATACCAATACGCTGTCCTTTGCCGACTGTAATCAGTCCGTCTACCGCCTTTACTCCCAGCGGCAGTACTTCATTGATAATGACACGATCCATCGGATCAGGCGGCATCGCCTCTACCGGATATTCTCTCAGCGACAGCCCTGAATTGTCATGCCACCCGTCATCTCTCTTTATATCTGTAGGTCTGCCTAATCCATCCAGTGTATGCCCTAAGAGATCATCTCCTACATAAACAGATAAAGGATGACCCGTATTCTCTACAATACATCCTACTCCAATGCCTTCGACATTTTCAAACGGCATCAGCAGGAGGTGCTTGTCACGAAATCCTACAACTTCGGCCATAACATATGTATTTTTTTCCTGATCGATCAGTATTCGGCATAAATCATTCAATTTCGCGTCAGGCCCTAACGATTCTATCGTCAGGCCGACAACCTTGGCCACCTTACCAAATCGATTAAAATAATTCTTTTTCATCAAGGGAGCATATTTTTGAAAAAATATACTGCTCTGGTTCACACTCTGCATATTATGTTGTACTGCCACGATTCCATCCTCAAGCCAAAACTCTTAATCCATACAAGACAATGCTCTTAAATCCTTCGTCAGATTCTCCAGCTGCACATCGATACCGCAGTCAAATATACCTTCATCTGTATCAATCGTACACTGACCCTGCTGGAGAGATTCATCCATAATAATATCTAATACGACTTCTCCGCCTATTTTTCTAAAAATCTCATCCCGCCCTGCCGACACAGTCTCATAATCATCCGCACTGACACGAATGCGAAATTCCCGGCTGTTTTTAATATGCTGGACAGTATGCTGGATCAAATGAAGCAGAATCTTCCTGCGTCCGGCAAAATCTGTCATCAGTACTTTGTCAAATACTTCTATGACAGCATCCATCAGCTCTGGCTCCATTGTATGCAGCCGTTCGGCATATTCCTGCTCCTGCTGTTGACGCAACTGCTCCAGCTCCTCCCGCATCTGGGCTTCCTGTGCCTGCGCACGCTCCATGCCATTGGCATAGCCCAGCTCTTCGCCCTGTCTGCGAGCATTTTCTTTGATTTTTTCGGCTTCCTGCATCGCTTTCCTTAATAACTCTTCAGCATCTGCGGTCGCTTTGGCGGTAATCTCCGCCGCCTGCTCTTTGGCCTGCTCTACATAATCAATCTCAAGCTCCGGCGATATAGGAAGCTGTGGCGCAAATAATCCTTCGGTAAATTCTGCCTGACCATCTCCCGCCGCTTCGTCATCCTGCGAAGCAGGATCTGTCCCAGACGCTCCCGCCTGCTCCAGACGCTGCTGCCTCAGCTTTGCCTCCTGTTCGAAAGTCAATGCAGACAGCTTCTGCTCCAACAGCTCGTTATAATCAATCACACGGGTGTAGACTCCTTCTTTGCTCTGATTGATCTGGCCTTTATATAAATTAGACAACGATCTCGTCACCTCCGCCTCTTGAAATGACAATCTCAGCGGAATCCTCTAACTTACGTATTACAGCAACAATCTTCTGCTGCGCTTCTTCTACATCCTTCATCCTTACCGGACCCATAAATTCCATGTCCTCTTCAATCATAGCAGCAAGACGCTTAGACAGATTCTTAAGGATAGCACCTTTCACTTCATCATTTGCACCCTTTAAGGCAATCGCAAGATCGCTGTTTTCTACATCGCGCAGTACACGCTGAATCGCGCGGTCATCAAGCAGCAGAATATCTTCGAATACGAACATCTTCTTGCGGATTTCGTCTGCCAGCTCTGGCTCTTCGACTTCGAGCGTTTCCATGATATGCTTTTCTGTACTTCGGTCTACGGTATTTAATATGTTGACAATCGCATCGACACCGCCGACAATCGTGTAATCCTGATTTGCCAGGGATGCCAACTTGCGTTCCAGCACGCTTTCTACTTCTTTAATAACATCCGGCGAGGTACGGTCCATCATCGCAATACGCTTTGCTACGTCTGCCTGCTTTTCTGGATCTAATGAACCAATAATCATAGATGCCTGATTCGGAGAAAGGTAAGACAGAATCATGGCAATCGTCTGCGGATGTTCATCCTGTATAAAGTTCAGCACCTGGCTTGCATCTGTCTTACGCACAAACTCGAATGGGCGTACCTGAAGGGATGCTGTCAGCTTTGTAATAACCTGCTGTGCCCTCTCCTCGCCGAGCGCCTTGTCCAAAAGGTCCTTTGCGTAGCCGATACCGCCTTCTGAAATATACTGCTGCGCCAGACATACCTGATAAAATTCATTGATGATGTCATCCTTTAACTGGGGCGCGATACTTCTGGTATTAGCGATTTCCAGAGTCAGCTCCTCGATCTCATCCTCTTTTAAATATCTAAATATACTTGCCGATTTTTCCGGCCCCAACGCTATCAGCAATACCGCTGCTTTCTGCAGGCCGCTCATCTTATCTGCCATGTTTCTCCCTCAATTATCACTATTCCCAATCTTCATTCAGCCAGTTGCGCAGCAGTGATGCCACCGCTTCCGGCTTTTCATCCACAAATTTCTCAATCAATACTCTGGCTTCAGATTTCTCTTTGAATCCAATGTCTTCCAGATTCTCTTCTTCGTTCTCTTTTGTCGTCTGCAATAATGTCTCTACCGATAACTCCGGCTCGATCTCCGGCTCTTTTTCCTTTCTGGTACTCATAAATACAACAAAGCCGAGCAGCGCAAAAATCAAAACCGCAAGCAGAATCTCAAGATAATCCGTAAGCGTTCTTCCGCTTCCCTGCGATGGAATAAACACCGGCTCCTGATATGCGATAATAGAAATCCTCTCCGCATCAATACCGGTCGCCATTGCCACAGCGTTGACAATATCAGCCCCTACCTGCTGCTGTTGAATGCCCTGACTTTCAATCTGTGCCTGATATTCTTCAAAAGTCATATCCTCCAGTTCGCCGGCTGCTCGCAGCGCATCTTCGTCATATTTTACATAAGACCTTGTCGCTACGCTGATTGAAGCTGCATCTGTCAGCGCACCGCCAAATTTCGATATATTCTCTTTAATTTCTTCATTTAATGCATAATTATTCGTACGGTCCGAAATTGTTGTAGTTGTATTTTCTCCATCATTTATTACATATGTATTGCCGTCTTCCCCGTTTCCGTCAGTCCCCGGAACACCTCCCGGCGTAGACGTTGTCTCTTCATCATAGGCGCTTTCATTCTGCAGATACCCATTATCACGCCCTTCTGGTACGGAATAATTCTTACTGGTTGTCTTTGATTCATCAAAATCAAACGGCAGATTCAGCCCTACATCTACACTCTGATATAGCCCGGTACCGAGCAGCACATCTTTTACATCCTGCTTTACGCCATTTTCCCATTTCTGCTTAAATGACAGCTGAGAGGAAGTAAGTCCTGCTGCCGAAGAGCCATTTTCAATATTACCGGCATATAACAGATTCATATTACTGTCCATAATTGAAATATGTTCTGTTGTGTCATTCCCAAGCTCAGTCGCGACCATCTGTGCCAGACCCATAGCCTGGTCTTCCGACATCTCACTGTTCAGCGTTAAAAATACCGCTGCTGAAGACTCCCGTTTGCTCGCTACCAACGTACCGTCATTTGTCGGAATCTCCAAGCTCACAACCGCATCTTCTACATTCGATAGACTTTTCAAGATCGTTGCCAGCCTTTTTTCCTTGTGCTCTTTATACAGCTTTGACTTATCTGCTTCTGTCGTACTAAGACTGCCGTTTAGTATGTCTTTCAGCTGGCCGTCTTCCGTCTGAATCGCGTTAGATCCCAGCAGGATATTCGCTTTTGCTGAATCTGATTTTTTTATCATAAAAACCATTCCATCATCAGACTGTTCAAATTTAATTCCCGCATCATCTAAAAGCGTCTGCACAGAAGCTGCTTCCGTCGCTGTCTCACACTGTTTAATCATGACCATCTCTGGTCTCGTCAGCACGAACGAAAGAATAGCGATTGCAAGTATCACGACTAACGCAGAGCTTGCAATAATCATCTGCTGTTTTCTTGTAAAATGCTTCCACCATTCTACAATCCTATTTCCTATTTCCCGTACTCTGTCAGGCATTTCCATTCACTCTCCGTATGTATTCTATAATCATATGCGCCAGCTCGGATCCTGCTGTCTGCGCCCTGATTTCTTATACCAAAAAACCTGCACAATTTCTGCTCAGCTTCTTGCGAAACCTCCCGCAGACAGCAGACAGAGCCGCTGCCGCAGACAACCCGCTAAATCTGCATCTGCATAATCTCGCGGTAGGCTTCCTGCAGCTTATCTTTCACTGCTACTGTATACTGCAGCGCGATATTTGCTTTTGACTGTGCGATTAAAAGATCATGCGTATTTTCTGACTTTCCTAATGCAAACTGGATCATGGCAGATTCTGCATCATTATGCAGGTCATTTGTCTCTTCTACCATGCCAAGCGCAGACTGAAAGACTGTCTCAAAATGCTCCTGATCTTCCTGCGCCGCAATCTTAAAACGTTCCTGCGCCATTTCAAAGGCTGATTCTGCTTTTGTAATTCCTGTTACACTCGAAATATCCATTTTTCATAACCTCCTAATTGTTCATGCCAGTGCTGACATCATTAACGATTCTACTTACCGATCTGGAGACCGGCCTGTGCCATAGCTTTGCTTGCGTCGAATGCTGTAATATTCGCTTCGTATGCGCGGCTGGCATCAATTAAGTTGGTCATTTCCGTTACAAGATTGACATTCGGATAAGAAACATATCCGTTTTCATCTGCATCCGGATGCGACGGATCATATTCCATAATGAAGTCCGTCGTCCGGTCTTCATCTACTCTTGTTACCTTTACTCCATTTCCGATATGGCTGCCCCGCTTTCTGCTTTCCGTTAAATAGCGGTCAAATTTGCTGATTCCTTTTTCCTGAAAAGCAACAATTTTACGGCGGTACGGCGTTCCGGCATCTGTCCTTGTCGTATTTACATTTGCCAGATTCTGCGCAATAACATCTGCGCGAAACTGCTGTGCCGTCATGCCCGAAGCACTTATATTAAATGATTGAAACAATCCCATTCTCTTTCATCCCCTTCTTAAGCCGCCTCCTAATCAGCAGCATCCGTGTAATTTTTATAAATTCGCCAAACTCAATCAATCTCGCAGTTCTTCTTGTCACTTACTTGCCAAGCGCTGTCCTCATCCGCATAAATTCCTGCGATATGCTGTCTGTCAATCCCTGATACCTCAGACGCTCGGATGCCAGCTCTACATTCTCTAAATGTATGTCTACGTTATTTCCATCTTCCCGATATGAGAACATGTCTGAGCTCTGGTCAATCTTCGAAATTGCTGTCAAATGATTCATATGTACATTATGCACCCTGCTATCCAGATCCCTATTGTATTTGGACTCCATCAGCTCCATCTCAAGAAGAGACTGGAAATCCACGTCATAACGTTTATAATCCGGTGTTGTCGCATTCGCGATATTGTTCACCAATGTGCTATTGCGCAGCCAGCTGGCATCTGCCGCTTTATCCAGCACGTTAATATAATCAAATGCAGATGAACTGAACATATTTTTCCTCCTCATCACTCTCTTTTTCAAGCCGCTGAAACAAACGGAACAGCTACCTATGTATATCCATAAAATCACCCTACATACATTATAGTGAATCACACGATTTTTACAAGATATTTTTTAAATTTTTACAACATTATTTACACGATGTTGTATAATTTTGTCGAAGAAACACTATATTTGGCATTTAATGGTAAAAAAGGAACCCGAAGTCCTCCAGAAATCAGATTCCCTTTTGATTTTTTTTCTTAATTGCATCTAATTCTGAAAATACTACATCATTAATCACTTTTATGTAGGTACCTTTCATTCCGGAAGAGCGCGACTCAATCACTCCTGCACTTTCAAATTTACGCAGGGCATTTACAATAACAGATCGCGTGATTCCGACACGGTCTGCCACTTTGCTTGCAACCAGTATTCCTTCTGTACCATCCAGCTCGTCAAAAATATGTATAATCGCTTCCAGTTCTGAAAATGATAACGTGCTTATTGCAGAACGGACAATCTGAATCTTCCTTGTCTCCTCCTCATTCTCCTCATTTACAGAACGCATCATCTCAAGTCCTACGACCGTAGTGCCATATTCACACAAAATGATATCATCAATGTCATACGGACAGTCACTGCGGTATACAAATAATGTACCAAGTCTTTCCCCTGCAATATCAATCGGCGTAATAATCGCTGAATATTTATTAATATTCTGAACAAATCCAAGCGTCTCTAAATTCACATTTTCTTTTGTAGAAAGTATGCCGAGCAGACGTTCATTTAACATGTCATCGATGAGTTCACCCACTTCATCTACAATCAGCTCAGAAATCTCTGCAATACCGCTGCATCTGCCGATTCCTAATACTTTTCCTTTTTTACTGATGACAAGAATATTGGACTGGAGAATGTCTGTCATCACCTCACAGATATCATTGAACACTACTTTGGAGGAATTGTTATTATGAAGCAGCTTATTTATTTTTCTCGTCTTATCCAATAATTGAACACTCACGGATATGCCTCCTATTCTGCGTAAACAGCCTGATTTTTGCTGTCGAACATACAGATTCCAAATTATTACAATTTTATTACTTTTTATCTGGAATAATCATAACACTCTTTATCTGATAATTCAACCAATATTTTATATTATATGAATTTTATATTTTTTTGTCACAGTTTATAACCTGGATTTGCATGTAGTTTCCAATGACTTCCAATGTGATTCACATGGATACCCGGACGCCAGTTGAGGGGTGCAGGCCTGCACCCCTCAATCGACTGTTTTTGATAAGCCTTACAATAAAAATGCTACTATTCTGACAGAATCTTTAGCTGTAAAGAGCTGACCAGAATTCGCCGGCTGGATACAGATGTTTAGCTGTGAAACGCCGGCTGGAATTCGCTGACTGGATACGGATTTTACTTAGGGATTCTTAGCATTCTGGAAAAGTCACCAGGAGACGGAACCGCTCCCCGCACCCGGCGTCCTCGCAGCCGGTATGTAACAATTTATCTGAATTGCTACATACTAAAGATCGTTTGGAACGACAAAGGTTCTCATATTTTGTTTATATTATTGCTGACAATGGAAACAGTACTGTCATTTATATTTTAATGCAGCATTTACACAGCTTTATTTACTGATTAACCGATTTTTTCATTCTGCATATTCTCATTCTGCGCTGCTTCCATGTTTTTCTCGCTGTCCTGTGTTTTTTTCAGGTCACGTACATAACCACACTGCGCGTCAGCGCAGACAATCTTGCTTCCTTTTTCTACCATGTACCCGCCGCACTGCGGACATTTTTCTGATGATGGTTTCTGCCATGACATAAAATCGCAGTCGTCCGGCCCGGCTTCGCAGCCATAAAAACGCCTGCCTTTTTTTGTCTTGCGTATGACGATATCCCTGCCGCACTTAGGACAGGCTACACCGATTTTTTCAAGATACGGCTTTGTATTGCGGCATTCCGGGAAACCGGGACAGGCTAAGAACCTGCCATGCGGACCGTACTTAATGACCATGTTGCGGCCGCACTCTTCACAGATTACATCTGTTTCTTCTGCTGCGATCTGCACTTTTTCCAGATTTTTTTCTGCGTTTTTCACGGCTTCTTCGAGATCCGGGTAAAAGCTGCTGATTACGACTTTCCAGTTGACATTTCCTTCTTCTACCTTATCTAATAACAGTTCCATATTGGCAGTGAATTCTTCATCGACGATGGCGGCAAACGCTTCTTTCATAATCGTATTGACTGCTTCACCCAGGTCTGTCAGATATAGGTTTTTATTCTCCTTTAAGATATAATGGCGGGTCAGCAGTGTCGTAATCGTCGGCGCATACGTACTTGGACGGCCAATGCCGTGCTCTTCTAACGCCTTGACCAGTGCGGCCTCTGTATAATGCGCCGGAGGCTGTGTAAAATGCTGTTTGCATTCTACATCTGACAGGCTCAGGCTCGTCGATTCATCGATCGATTTCAGCAGCGCATTATTTTCTCCCTTTTCATCCTCGTCACTCATATATACGGACATAAAGCCGTCAAAAGCGATTCTTGATGCTGATACAGTCAGGATATATTCGCCTGCACCGATTTTAACGCTTGTCGTCTCATATTTTGCAGCGCTCATCCGGCTGGCGGTAAATCGTTTCCAGATCAAATTATATAAGCGGAACTGGTCTCTGGAAAGCGACTCCTTTACTTTTACCGGCGTTCTGGAAATATCTGTAGGTCGAATCGCTTCATGCGCATCCTGAATCTTGCCGGACTTTTTCTTCTCAGCAGAAGGAGCTGCAATGTATGCATCCCCGTAGTTACTGCCGATGTAACTTCTGGCCAGTTCATCTGCCTCGTCAGAAATACGTATTGAATCCGTTCTTAGATAAGTAATCAGGCCGATGACGCCCTCACCTTTGATTTCAATGCCTTCATAGAGCTGCTGCGCCAGCCGCATCGTCTTTAATGTAGAAAAATTCAATACCTTGGAAGCTTCCTGCTGAAGCGTGCTGGTTGTAAACGGATTCGGCGCTTTTTTCATGCGCTCGCTCTTTTTAATATCTAAAATATGATACTGGGCTTCTAAAAGCTCTTTTTTAATCTGCTGCGCCTGCTCTTCATTCTCGATTTTCATACGGCCTTTTGCTGTGCCATAGAATTTGGCTTCGAGCTTCTTTTTTGCGCCTGCCACCTTAAATGCAGCATCGATCGTCCAGTATTCTTCCGGGATGAACTCGCTGATTTCATTTTCACGATCTGCGATAAAACGCAGAGCCACCGACTGCACCCTGCCTGCACTAAGGCCGCGTTTTACTTTTTCCCAAAGAACAGGACTTATTTTATAGCCTACCATACGATCCAGGACACGACGCGCCTGCTGCGCATTTACCAGATCCATATCAATTTCTCTCGGTGATTTCAGCGATGCTTTTACTGCGTTTTTTGTAATCTCATTAAAACTGATCCGGTATACTTTCTTATCTTCTGCTTTTTCGTCCAGCTTTAATGCCTTGGACAGATGCCATGAGATTGCCTCTCCTTCCCGGTCAGGGTCGGTTGCGAGGTAAACCCGGTCGGCTTTTTTTACTTCCTTGCGCAGCTTTGCAAGTATTTCTCCTTTGCCCCGGATTGTAATGTATTTTGGTTCAAAATCATGCTCAAAATCAATTCCCATCTGACTCTTTGGCAGGTCTCTGACATGCCCGTTCGATGCCGTAACCTCATAATTCTTTCCCAAAAACTTTTTTATCGTCTTTACCTTTGCCGGCGACTCCACGATTACCAGATATTTTGCCATGACTACTCCTCAACCTACTTATTCCGCTGTTATTTGTAATAATTCAGACAAATCGTAAGCATTTAAACAAGAGTATAAAATTCACAGGCGCCACTGACGCTTAAGACTGCATTGCGAATACAAATATGTTCCGAATTATTACGTTAATTCATTTCATTATGTGTCCTGCCGTTATCCCGATTTGCGAACCCGACAGGACACGTTTTTAACTTATAATGATTTTTATATATTTCTTCAATCTGCTGTTTTTGCACCAATGATGCCAGAATCCGGCTGGAATCCTGAACATTCAGTCCGGTTTTTATCATGACTTCTTCCAGACTGATTGGTGTCAGACAAAAACAACCATACACCAACTGTTCATCTTTTTCAAGAGATTTTTTATGTAAATTAGCAAAATTTTTGCCGGATGGAACCATATAAGGCACATTTTTCCTGCGCCCCGCCTCGATTGTCAGCTCTTTGATGAAGTCCTCCGCCGATAAAAGAACTCCTGCTCCCTGCGCAATCAGGCGGTTGCAGCCGGCGCTCAGCGCATCAGTCACGCGTCCCGGCAGCGCGTAGACATCCTTTCCCTGCTCTAACGCAAAGTCTGCGGTAATTAAAGAACCACTCTTTTCCTTGGCTTCGATCACAAGCACGACATCTGACAAAGCGCTGATCAGGCGGTTGCGCTGCGGGAAATATGCAGGCAGCGGCCTTGTGCCGGGCGGATATTCGCTGAGCAGACCTCCATGCTGAGCGATTTCATAATACAGCTGCTTATGGTAGTTCGGATAACAGATGTCTATGCCGCAGCCAAATACTGCATAGGTACTCCCGCTGCTGTCCAGCGCTCCCCGATGCCCAGCTGCGTCAATGCCCTTTGCCATGCCGCTGACTATAGGCACATCATGCAAAGCCAGCTCCCTCGCAATCTCTCTGGCGATGCTCCTTCCATATTCTGAACACATTCTGGCGCCTACAACAGCCACCCGGAACTCTCCCGGTGCAGGCAGGCTGCCGCGGTAATAAAGTCCATAAGGCGCATCATACAATTCTCTCAGCTGTATCGGATAATCCTCTTTTTCAAGACTTGTAAATGAAATATTTGCCTGTGCCAGCTCATTCCATTCTTTGTCAATATCCCAGTTCTTTTTCGACTGCATGATACTTGCAAGATCTTTTGGTGTCAGTCCTATAATTTTTTTCATCTGCTTTTCATCCAGCCGATAGACTTCTTCCGCACTGACACACGCACGAAAAAGCTGTTTCCTCACTCTGGGAGTGCACCCTTTCACACAGGAAAGCCAATAAGCATATCGCTCCATGCTACCACCTCTCCCAGTACGTCCTGTCAAAGCTGCGGTAGCAGAATGCTTCGGATAAATGTCCAATGTCTACCCGGCTGCTATTGGATAAGTCCGCGATTGTTCTCGCTACACGCAGGATTTTATGATAAGAGCGGGCTGTCAGATTTTTCAGCTGGTACATATCGTGCAGATAATCCTCTTCCTTTTGGGTAATGCCGCAGATTTCCTTCAGCCAGTCGGCCGGTATCTGGCTGTTAAAATAAATCCCGCTGCCTTCAAAACGTTTTTTCTGCAGCTCCCATGCTTCGCAGACTCTTTTACGGATTGCAGCTGAGCTTTCATTTACCTTATCTGCAGTCAGCTCTTCATATGTCAGCTGCGCAGTTTCTACACAGATGTCAATGCGGTCTAATAGCGGCTGGCTGATTCTTCCCAGATAACGGTCTATGGCGCTCTGTGTACAGCGGCATCTGTTCATATCCGGATAGGCTCCACACGGACAGGGATTGCTAGCAGCCACCAGCATAAAATCAGCCGGATAACTGCAGCTGCCCTGAAGTCTGGATAAATGTATCTGCTTATCTTCCATCGGCTGACGCAGCAGCTCTAAGGTCGACTTTTGAAACTCTGCCAGCTCGTCCAAAAACAATACCCCTTTGTGTGCCAGAGAAATCTCTCCCGGCTTTGGCGATACCCCTCCTCCGACCAGCCCCTGCGGCGTAATCGTATGATGCGGGCTGCGGAACGGGCGTTCTTTTATCATGCCGCTCTCCTGCATGAGCATACCGCTGATACTATAGATTTTTGCAAGCTCCAGCTGCTCCGGCTCACACATCGGCGGCAGAATCGTCGGAATCCGCTGTGCAATCATCGTCTTTCCTGCTCCCGGCGGCCCGATCATTAACAGATTATGCATGCCGGCTGCTGCTACCTCACTGGCACGGCGTACCAGAGGCTGCCCGTTGATCTGGGAAAAGTCTGGAGCTTCATGGAGCTGTCCTGTCTTCCGAAATATTTCTGCAGCTTCCTGAAACTGCCCTGTCTCCCATGAAGAATCTAAGTCTTCATAAGATTTTCCGTGATTGCCGGACAAATCCGTGTTTTCACAAGACTGTGCATCGTCGCCGTTTAAAAAAGCGATCACTTCTTTTATACTTTTTACTGCTGTAACCGGAAGGTCTCTTATAATTTCTGCTTCTATTCGATTCTTAAAAGGCACAATACAGCGTGTAAAGCCATGATCCTTTGCCTCTGCTACAATCGGCAGAATTCCTTCTATCGGCTGTACATTTCCATTTAGTCCTATTTCACCTGCGATAAGTACTTCAGACAGGCTCTCGCCCGGTATGATTCCAAGCGCCGCCAGAATAGCCACCGCCACCGGCAGATCAAAGCCTGAACCTGTCTTTTTAATATTTGCCGGGGATAAATTAATGGTAATCCGCTTTGCGGGCAGGACATAGCCGCTATTGCGCAGAGCTGTGCGGACGCGTTCTCTGGCTTCTTTTACCTCAGATGCCAGAAAGCCTACCATCTCAAACATCGGCATTCCATCACTCACATCTGCCTCTACCTGCACCGGCATACTGTTGATTCCCCGGATAATTGCTGTTGATACAATACTATACAATCGATTCCTCCTAATTATGCATTCTTTTTGATGAAGACGGCAGGTCTTATTTTTCAAGTTCCGTCTTCTGCATATTTTCTGTTTCAATAAAAATGGGAATTTTATTTGCAGAATGGCTGCATTTGGGAATATGCAGCCTTTAGATACAAAAAAGATAGGACTATTTTATCATAAAGTGGCAGGAAATAAAAGAGTTTTGTTATTATTCTTGAAAATTTGTGTAACAGTTCAGCCCAGTACTTTGCATTTACTGCAAAGTATGTAAGAACGTGTAAATTATGCCAAGAGGGAATCCGGCTCTTCGCCAAAGGAAGAAGAGTCAGTACATCATCTCTTGTTTTAAATGTTGTCATATCATTTTGAAACTTTCTAGCATTGATCTTACAGCCCCCATTCCCCAGCATTTGAATGACTGCTTCTTTCAGACCGTCAAAGTTTCTATCAATATAAATCTTCAGCGCTTCATAAGTTTCTGTCCCTGTCCGGTAGCTTCTGCACTTGCCCATCCTTACTGCATCAGAAACAGATTTTGGATTATAGATATGCAGCTCAGCCAAAAGATATCCATCATACCATTTTTGAATTTCAGCAGATTCCATGCCGTACTGACTGCATAATTTAGAAATCTCATCCTCTGTAAAGCCAAAATATTCCGATAAAAAAGCCGGACGACGGCGCGGCCTGCTGACACAGATAAATCTTTTTTCTGTCCGAACCACTGCGTTTATCCTATACGCCTCTGTTCTCTAAATCTGCCTCATACCGCTGAGCCTCAATCTGTTTCAATGCAGCCTGCGCAGTATCTTCCAAGGATGCCTCCTCTTTCGAATCCCTGACCTTAAATTCTATGATCACAGCATGATCGGTTTCTTTTTGTGGTTCCATCACTACATCGTATCTTCCAAAGCTGCTTTCCCGATTGGAGGTAATGATATAGCGGCCTGCCAGTTCCACAGACAGCCCCAGAACGAATCCTTGATAAAACCTCTCCGGCTGAGTATCCGCAGATGGCTTTTTTCCACTGTCAAAATAACTGAAGGTAAGCAGCGCCACACGGTTCATATAAGCATTCATGGACTTTACGTCACCCAGCAGCAGCGCCCTGATAAAGCCGTTATAGACTGTTCCAGAACCAGAAAACCATTTCCGAATCAGCTTTCGAAACATAATCTGAACTTCCTTGTTTGTCAGCATCAATTCATATAGATCCTCTCCCGTATCTTCATTCAGCATACAGCTTTCTACTTTCAAATATCCACAGGCAAGAAACAAGCTCCAGATCGCATTTTCATCTGCATCCATCTGGTCAAAAATAATCTGTTCATCAATCTCCTTATACAGATGCTCCCCTTTCAGCAGATTCTCCATCGATATTTTAATTTCTGCGCTTCCCTCCCGTATCAGCTGATCCGCCAGACTGTTGCTGCTAGTGTTACCATTCTCTGATAAAGCTTGATTTATCTATATATAAATACTGATTCATAATTAATTTGTCAAAACTCTGAATTCCAATTCCTACAGTTCTTGGCATCGCTATAACCCCTCCATATTCCAAACAAAGCAGCAATCCTTGATACACTATTTTTTAATTCATGCACTCCAAAGACATGAACAAATATCATTTACTTAGTGACTTAACCAATGATTCTGCGTCTATGTCAAGTTTAAGCTAATGTCATTCGCTATGAACAGTTATTTTAATTATACTGTCTTACAGCGGCAAAATCAAGCATATAATTTCGAACAAACATTCTGGATATAAAACAAAAACCGCAAATATTACAACTGGTTTCAAGCAGACAGTTCACTAGAGCGTGTTTGAAAAATGCTTTCCATGAGATATGCTTCACACTTTGTGAAGGATTTATCACAAATTTATGAGTCGCAGCGGGCAGCGCCTCTTAAATTTGGGATGAATTATCCGCAATGCGGGGAGTGCAGATTGCAGGAATGATTTTCAAACACGCTCTAGCTTGTCCATACTGTTACAATACCCAGAAAGAGACAGTGCATTGAATAAAAAGCAGGGATAAAGCAAGGATCGCTGTCAGACAGCTTCCAGCACTTTATCCCCTTTTCGCGATCTCTCTTTTTTCGCCGGCTACCCCTGCTCAAACTTCTCCCGCAGTTTTCCTAAAGCTTTCTTTTCAATCCTGCTCACGTAAGAGCGCGAAATGCCAAGCCTTCCCGCAATCTGCTTCTGTGTCACAGGTTTATCATCTGCCAGTCCATAACGAAGAATAATGATCTCGCGCTCCCTGTCTGTCAGGATCTCAGGCAGAAGCTTCTGCAGCTGGCCGATTTTGCCATTTCTGTCCATGCACTCGATGACATCCGGCTCCTCGCTTTCAATCACATCCATAAAATTGATCTGATTGCCTTCCTTATCTGTCCCAATCGGTTCATAGATCGATACTTCCCTCGCGGCTTTTCTCCGATTGCGCAGGTGCATCAAAAGTTCATTGTCAATACATCTCGCTGCATATGTTGACAATCTAGAGCCTTTTTCTGGATGAAAAGTCATGACCGCCTTAATCAGCCCGATTGTGCCAATAGAAATCATCTCCTCCATATCCTCATCCGCATTTTGATATTTTTTCGCGATATGCGCTACCAGGCGCATATTGTGTACTATTAACGTATTTCGGGCCTCAAGGCTTCCTCCCTGCATTTCTTCCAGAACTTTTTTCTCCTCCTGTATTCCAAGCGGTGGTAAAAAAGTCTTCAAAACCCATACCTCAAAGCCACTTTCTTATATTGTATGTATGAATATGTCGCTTTGTGCCTTTCCAATTTTCAGATTTTGGTGTAAAATCATGCTTATGAAGAGAATATTAACTTATACCATTGATGCGTATGCCTCCGGATGGCACATACAGACATTTTTAAAATACAAACAATACTCGCGCAGTGTGATTACACAGCTGAAAAAAACGGAAAACGGCATTCTGGTGAATGGCAGATGGGCTTATATCAATGAAATTCTAAGGGAAGGAGATGTCCTGAATATACAGCTCATTGAATCGAAGCCGGATCGCTTACCGCCAGATAACTGTATTTATAATTCATTAGAATGGGAATGCGGCCATAAGATTTCGCCAGATTCAACATACACTCATAAGCATGGAGATCAAAAATGCGGTCATAATATGCCTTCAGAACTGGCATTTGAGATCATATACGAAGACAAGGATCTGTTAGCTGTCAATAAATCTGCCGGTATGCCGATACATCCTTCGATAGAACACCATGGCGATACGCTTGCAGATGCCGTATACTTCTATGCTCAAAGCAGACAGGAATGGTATCCGTACCGCTGCATTAATCGATTAGACCGTGATACAAGCGGCCTGACCATAATTGCCAAAAACGCTTACAGCAGCTGCATATTATACAATCAAATGCATGATCGGAAAATTCACAGGATTTACTATGCCATTGCAGAAGGTCTTACAGATGCTTGCGGCACGATTGACGCACCGATCAGCCGCAGAGATGATTCGGTAATTGAACGTGTAGTAGATTTTTCAAAAGGAGAGAGAGCCGTTACGCATTACGAACGTCTGGCATACAAAAACGGTCTTTCCTTTCTAAAGATCCGCCTGGAAACCGGACGCACACACCAAATTCGGGTGCACATGCGCCATATCGGCCATCCTTTAATCGGAGATTTTCTGTATAATCCAAAAGATTCCCACATGAAAAGACAGGCTCTCCATGCCGGGAATCTGGAATTCATACATCCGGTAAACGGCCAGATCCTGACATTATACGCACCGCTTCCAGACGATATGAAGCATTTTTTCAATATTACTATTTTTTAAAAAGCCGCCTAAAGCATGTCTGAAAAATGCTTGCCGTAAACTGCTATTTTATAATAGAATGATACAATTTTTCTAAATGATTATTCTTCAGCAGCTGCTGAATCCTTTCCTTATAGTTATTTCTCAATATATTACGGCGGATAAAGGCAAATGTCTCCTCCTCGCCCTGCTGTGCCAGCATATGAAGCAGAAACTCCAACTGACGTCTCGTATCATCATGAACGATCATATAGCTTTTTCGCTTTTCATAATAATCAAGTGGATCCGTATCCTTGTATTCATCCTTACGATAATTTTTCGAAGCGCTGATGCGGTCCACAAACATCTCAATCAGATACTTCACCGGCATTTTCATACCGGCTACATGCTTATCAGGGCCTGTCGTATAATCAATCCAGTATTCTGCATGATGCTTATTGCGCCCTTTGTGGTGCAGCCATGCGGTAGAATACCCCAGCACCCTGCGCTCCCCATTATGAGGGCTCTGCCCCTCCAGATAATATAGAATGCCGGTACGCATTTCCGGCCAGGTATATTTAGACAGATCATGCGTCAGCCCCTGCCAGTACAGGCCGAGCCGGAAGCATCCTTCCCTGACCAGCTTTCTATGATGATTGATTGTCTTTAAATGCGCTTTCGCATTTTGAATGTACCCCATTCATGTAACCTCCATCATTTTCCGATTAATATTATAATAGACTGCGGCGATACTGCAATCTGCTGCTGTTTTTCCATTTCCTTTGGAAGCTCATAGTATGGCTCATCCTTATCCGCCGTATTAACCGTAAAATACCACTTTAATCCATAAGGCAGCTTTGGCAGCGCCAGCGACTGCTGCTCAATATAAAAATTCAGCCCTATGTAGATAAAATCATCTTCTGTACCATCTTCACGCACGGCGTATCTGCCGCAGTATAACAGGCCGACTGCTACTGGAAACCGATTTTTCATCGTCACCCATGCACTTTCTCCATGATAGGACAAATCCGGATAACCTTTCGATTCATAATCACACATCTGCATAGGCTTGCCGCTGCTTAAAATCGGGTGCTCTGCACGAAACGCGATCATCCGGCGTACAAACTGTGTGTAAGCAGTATTGCGCTTCAGACTGCTCCAGTTGACCCATCCTGTCTTATTATCCTGACAATAGCAGTTATTATTTCCCTGCTGGGAATTGCCGAATTCATCTCCCGCTAAGATCAGCGGAACACCCTGCCCGATCATAAGAATCACTATGGCGTTGCGCATCTGCTTTTTACGGAACTCTATAATACTCCTCTTCCTTGTCGGGCCTTCCATACCGCCATTACAGCTGAAATTCCACTTAATGCCGTCCTGATTTCCTTCCCCGTTTTCTTCATTATGCTTTTCTAAATAAGAAAACAGGTCCGCCAGAGTAAATCCATTATTACCTGCAATATAATTTATAAATCCAAATACCTGATTCTGACGTTTCAGCTGATTTAACAGCTCCGGAATGCTGCCGTCATTCCTGCTTAACAATTTTCTGGCTGCATATAAAAAATCCTCGTTGTACACAAATAAATGAGGATACGCGGTCTTCTTATCAAATAAATGCATATGAAAACCTTCTGCAAACAGCTTCGTACGTCTTAAAATCAAATCCTGCCCCATTGCGTCGACCGGCAGCGCTGCCCCGAGCAGGTGAAAGCCGTCCACATGGTATTCCATGACCCAGTAGCGCAGGATCTCAACTGCAATATTCTGGTTCATCTTTTCATCAAAATACATCTCCATAATGCATTCCATCTGATTTTTATGAAGCTCGCGAATCAGCGCTTTTAACTCCACAGAAGGCTCATCTGTAGCAGCATAAGCCGACTTTGGAGCATAATAATCTCCCGGTATATAACCCCAGCAGTTTATTTTACAAGATCTTTCTTCCGCATTTTCTTCCAGCAAATATCCTTCAATAGCATTTTCGCTCCAATCTGTAATATCCCGGCTGTCCTCTTTTTCTACGATCAGCTCCTCAAATTCATATACCGGCATAAATTCTATAGAAGTCACGCCCAGCTCCTTTAAATAAGGAATCTTATCCATGACACCTGCAAATGTCCCTCTTTTCTTCCCTACGGCACCTGCATCCATCGTAAAGCTGCGGACATTAAGCTTATACATGACCATTTGCTCCCTTGGAATTTCCGGAAAACGATCGCCGCACCAGTCAAACTCTGTAAAATCAAAACCAGCACGAATTTCCCAGTCAGCTGCCAGCCTTTTTCGATCCGCCCATTTTTCTCGTCCTATGACCCTGCGCGCATGTTTGTCAAATACTACTTTTCCATCAATCTCATAATTATAGTTCAGCTTTTTACATTTAAGTCCTTTTATTCCTACGGAACGGAGAGCCCCAATACAATATTCATCCGGAACTGGTATGCGGATCTGCTTATCATTTGCTGTATAAAGCAGAATCGCACATTTTTGCTCTTTTTCACCTTCAAATGTGAAATAAACAGCATCTGCTGTTTTGGATACACCGATTTTTGCATAATTTCCTTCAATGATTGTATATTCCATATATTTTCCGCCTTCTCCTGTCTGCCTGTTAACTGGAACGAATCCTTTGTATCCCTCGTATAGTGTGTCTTATAAAATATTATATCATTAAGCTTTACTATTTGTATATAATTTTCTGAAAAAACATATAAGTTCTTAGGTAACAGTCCAGATAGGGAGTTACATATTGGCTGTTCGGACGCTGGGAGAGGGAATCTGCTTATGGCAGGCATCACATGAAATCTCTTTTCTATAACGGCTGTAGCAGATCAGTGATCTATGATAAGCAGTTCTCGGTTAGTTCTGCCGATGTACATCGTTTTTATTGTTAGGCTAATCAAAAACAGCTGGGTGAGGGGAGCTGTGCCATCTTTCTGTGACGTTGGAAGAATGATTAGAAGCCCTTAGTATTCTGTTCAATAAACAGGCGGCAAAGCCGAAGCGGCACCTTTAGCTTCTAGCGTTAGCTGGGGCGGACTAGGTGCCGCGACCGTCCGGTGCCATAGCGTAAAAACAGAATACTTAGGGATTCTTATCATTTTGTAAAAGTCACAAAAAGATGGCACAGCTCCCCTCACCCAGCGTCCGGGTATCCATAAATGTAACACCCTATCTGAACTGTTATGTTATTAGATGATTAGAGATTTATTGTGAATAATAGATCTACTCAAGCTTTAATGTTTCTGGCAGAAAGCAGGATGGCTCTACGGTTTTGTTACGCATCATTTTCACATAGAATATATGAAGTGACTGTCTGGCACGTGTCATGCCTACGTACATCATACGGCGCTCTTCTTCGATTTCTGCTTCTAGGACCGCTTTCTTGTACGGAATCAGCCCTTCATTGACATCAGGCATAATAATAGTATCATATTCGAGTCCTTTGGATGCATGAAGCGTCATGATCGATACGCTGTCTGTCTCCTGCTGCGTACGGTTATATTCCCGCTTCTGCTTCAATTTTTCTGTATAATCAGAGACAAACTGCAGCCATTCATCTAACCGCCGGTATTCTTTCGTACTTTCTGCCAGCTCGTCCAGAGTTTCAAACAAGTCAGCTGAAGGAATCTGCCGTTCTTTGGCGTATTCTGTCAGATACTCTTCGTATCCGATGCCCTTGCGCAGATAGTTGACTGCTGCAAAAGGCGTGATTCTTGACAGCACCTGCAGGTCATAGCCCAGCTGTTCAATGCGCTGTGCAATCCACGGCTGTTCCTCATAAAAATCCTGCCATACATCAAAAGATATAACCGGCTGCATATTAAGGCTTTCCCTGCTGATATATCTCTTTGGCCGGTTCATAATCCGCAGAAAATCCCCTCTTGCGCGGCTTCCCAGCGCCAGTCTAAAATATGCCATAATGTCTTTCGCTATCCAATGATCGTAGATATTTGGTATCCGCTCTTTTGTCCGAAATGGCAGATTATACTCTATCAGCTTTGCAATCAATGCACCCGGCTGAGTATTGGTACGCTATAAAACCGCGATCTGGCTGTAGCTGCCTCCGCTGTCTGCCTGTGCCCGGATTAAATCGATAATAGCCTTGTTTTCCTCCTGAACATTGTCAAACTGTCTGCATTGAAAGGCTTGCCGCTGTTCTGTCTGCGCACTTTTTATCACTTTTTTAAAACGGTTTTTATTATGGGCAATAAGCTTTCCTGCCAGTTCTACGACTTCTTTCGGGCAGCGGTAATTAACTGACAGGCTGATTTGCCGGGCAGACGGATAATCTTTTGGAAAATTCAGCATCAACTCTGGCTTTGAGCCGCGGAAACGATAAATCGACTGATCATCATCGCCTACTACAAAAAGATTTGCCGAATCACCGGCAAGCAGGCGTACCGTCTCATACTGCAGCTGGTTAATGTCCTGAAATTCATCGACCATAATATAGGTATACTTATTCTGCCATGCAGCAAGCAGATCTTTCCGCTGCTCCAACAGCTCTTTTGTATAGACCAGTATATCATCAAAATCAATCAGCCGATTCTGCCGCATATACCTGGCATATTCATGATAAACCGTGACAAATATATCTTTTCCGCAGTGGATCGGATAATAATTTTCAATAGAAACACTGCTGTTTTTGATTGCGCTGATCTCGCTGAGCAGACTGCCGCAGAATTCGGATTCGTCTTCGCATTCGATTCTATTCCTTGCAATAATTTCCCGCATAAACTGATATTTTACTTCTTCACGGGCAATATTTTCTGCGGAATAATGATATGCATGTTTTAATATCGTAAAAAAAACGGCGTGAAATGTGCCAAAACTGACACCTGGATATTTTTTGACGGTCAGCTGTTCAAAACGCCTGCGCATTTCTCCGGCAGCTGCCTTTGTAAATGTGACAACTAAGATCCTGCTCGGCGGTACGCCGTGCTGCTTAATCAGATATTCTGTACGTTTTGTAATCACCGCAGTTTTTCCGCTGCCAGGCCCTGCCAGAACGAGACAGGGGCCTTCTGTATGTGTGACAGCTTCTGCCTGCGAAGGATTTAGATTCATATTCTGCCTTTCTTCTTTTTCTATCTTTATTTTTTTCTTTTGTGCTAAATACACAAGCCTGCCCTTATAAGATGATCCATTACAAGGACAGGCTTTTCATATCATTTTAATCTCTCCGGGTCTGAATCCCGCAGCTCTGCTGCGTAACAAACTAATACCGAGCAAAGCGAGGTTGGTTTTTTGATACCCCGCAGCTTACTGCGGAGTCGTTCATTGTGTGCTCTTAGAAAAATATGCTGAGTACTTTTACTAAATATCACCGGGACAATACACTAAACATTCGTCTAGCGCGCAGCGAAGCTGCGGGGAATCAGTCTCAGAGGAATTTAAGCACGATGCATAGAGAATTTATCCATGTCATAATTTTCCAGGTTGCCATGCACACTGCGGTCATCTGCCTGCGCCAGGAGAGTGTCCCTGTTTTTCTTGGATTTAACCTTATCCTGAAACGCACTCGGTCCTCCAACGCAGCCGCCCTCACATGCCATGCCTTCGATGAAATCTTCCGGCAGCTTGCCGACTTTCATAAGGAGCAGTGCTTTCTTACATTCAGCTGCACCGTTTGCACGACATACTTTTGCATCCATTTCCTGATCGGTCTCCTTTAAGCACTGGAGAACAGCTTCCGTTACACCTCCGGAATTGCCAAAACGCTTGCCGAAAATACTGGATTCCTGATATTCATTTTCCGCCGGCTTAAGCGTCACATCTTTTGCCTTCAACAGTACACGAATCTCACTGTAAGTCAATACAGCATCCGCGTTGCCCTCGATCTTTTGATCCTTCACCTCAGATTTCTTCGCGATACATGGGCCGATAAACACTGTATATGCCTCTGGATCTTTTGATTTGATCAAACGTGAAACGCCGCACATTGGCGATACAGTCGTAGATACATGATCTTTCAGTTCCGGATAATGCTTATAGATCATATTTACAAAGCCTGGACAGCATGAGGTAGTCATCTTTTTTCCTTCCCTATATGCCTCAGCCCACTCATCCGCTTCGCTTGCCGCTGTCAGATCGCCGCCGAGCCCGACTTCAATCGTATCCTCAAAGCCTAATTCTTTCAGGGCGTTTTTCCAGCTCTGCATCGTAATATCAGCGCCAAACTGGCCTTCTGTAGCCGGTGCAATCATAGCATATACTTTCCTGCCAGATTTAAGCGCTTCAATAACATCTACAATAAATGTCTGTGAGCCAATCGCTCCAAATGGGCAGTTGTGGATGCACTGTCCGCAGCGGATACATTTTTCTTTATCAATAACGGAAACGTTGTACTCATCGTATGTAATGGCATCTACCGGACATGCCACCTTGCATGGACGTTTTACGCCGACAATCGCGTTGTATGGACATGCCTTTGCGCACATCCCGCATTCTTTACATTTTGACGGATCGATATAAGAACGGTCATGCCCCATTTTAATGGCCCCGAATTTGCAGGCATTAATACAAGCCTTGCCCAGACAGTTCTGGCAGTTATCTGTAACTGTATAACTGGAAATCGGACAGCCTTCACATGCAGAACTGATAACCTGAATGACATTTCCATCCTGCCCCTTGCCCAGATTCTTACCCTCTGCCAGACGGACTCTCTGACGGATAATCTCCCTTTCCTTATAAATACAGCAGCGGAATTGAGGCTCTGGTCCAGGAATCAGCTTCTTTGGAATATCATCCCTGTTTTCTTCTAATGTTCCGTCAAAAGCCATCTTTGCAACTTCATACAATACGTCGTGTTTGATCTTGATTACGTTCTCATCATTGTACATACGCTTTCCCCCATTTATAATTATGATAGTTACTTTTCACACCCTGCCGGAAAGCGGCTGTGCTGTAAAAAGTACCTTATGATGTCAATAACTTATTTTCTGGACAGTAAAATACTTTGTATCTTTCTTAAATCTATGGTAATATTCTAACATACAGAACAAAAAGATACACAGGCTATGCTCATTTTCTGCTCTGGATTCTAAAGAATACTGCCAGCGCTTCATTACGGCGGTTTTCAGAGCTTATCTGAAGCGCTAGAATGATATTTTTTTAACAATCCATGCGAAAAAAAATTATCGACTGATTTAGTGGATATGGGTGATTATAATACAAACTCTTTAAAAAATCTACACTCTTTCCGCTAAATTTGCGCTTGTACTAAAAAAAAAACGTAATCGTTCACAAGTGTTCTATTCGAACAGAAATTAGAGTTGGAGCATGTTTTCAAACACGCATTAGGCACCACTTTCCACTCAAAAACATATTTTAAAAGAAAAAGGTATTATCATGGCATACGAAACATTTGTTCCCATTATTGGTACAATTATGAATATTTCACGCGGCAGCGACTGCTGCAGCCAAATGATCGCAATGCGCACAGGAAATGGAATCGTAAATTTTATGTCAGATTCCCAGACACTGGTCATAGACAGCAGGCCGCTGCGGCCCGGTATGCGGATCGCCGCATTTTATGACAGCAGCCTGCCGGTGCCGCTGATCTATCCACCCCAGTACCGTGCACTTATCATCACACAGCTTGGCAGAAATGAGCAGATCACATTAAAATTTTTTAACAGAAATCTTTTGGCTTCTGACCGAAGTCTCCAGTTAAATATTTCAGATCAGACGATTGTGCAGACAATTAACGGCCAGAGATTTGACTGCAGCCCTAGAAACCAGGATCTTTTGGTTTATTATTCAGCAACTACAAGAAGCATTCCTCCGCAGACAACACCGAACCGAATCATTGTTTTCTGCTGATATCATAAATTGCAGTAATGCAGCCCCATCTATATGAAAACTGCTGCAAAACCTAATCCAAAATACGTGCCAGACAAAAATACTTCTTACAAACTTATGCACCATATCCACCATTTATGCATATTTTATAATAAAAAGTTTAAGGAGTTGCATATGCACAACTGTTATCAGTCTAACAACTGCGGCTCAATGCCATATATGATGCAGCCGGGCGGGTGCCAGAATTCCGTAGAATGCACCTGCTTTATGGCTATGGCAACCGTACCTTGGCAGCAGTTTACCGATGCTTACGAACCGGCACAGGCTTTCCAGATTGGAACCATATTCCCGGAGCTTGACAAACCATTTCTTGGAAGGGGTGTGATGAGGTAATGAATCAGGCAAAAAACAAATATGAACTTTTCACCTGGATTAACAAAGTGAGCTTTATGGCATACGACATGGCACTCTACCTCGACACACATCCACAGGATCAGCAGGCGCTCGCGTTTTTCCAGAAATATAACCAGATGCGCCGTCAGGCAATGGACACTTATGCAGCTCAGTTCGGCCCGCTGAATATGGACTGTATTGAAAATAACGATCACTGGCACTGGGCCGACCAGCCGTGGCCTTGGGAAGGAGGACGCTGCTAAATGTGGAATTATGAAAAAAGACTCGAATACCCGGTAAATATCTCTACACCAAACCCGAAAATCGCACAGGTAATTCTGTCACAGTTCGGAGGCCCGGATGGCGAATTAGCCGCCTCCATGCGGTATCTGTCACAGCGTTATACAATGCCGTACCGGAATGTAGCAGGCCTTTTGACCGATATAGGTACAGAGGAGCTCGCACACATGGAAATGATCTGTGCCATCGTGCATCAGCTTACCCGCAATCTGACCCCGGAAGAGGTGACTGCATCAGGATTTGACAAATACTATGTAGACCATACGCTTGCACTCTGGCCGCAGGCAGCAGGCGGCATACCATTCAATGCCTGCGAATTCCAGTCCAAAGGCGATCCGATTACAGATTTGATGGAGGACATGGCAGCAGAGCAGAAGGCACGCACCACTTATGACAATATTCTGCGGCTTGTAAAAGACCCTGAGGTATGTGATCCAATCCGCTTCCTTAGAGAAAGAGAGATCGTACACTTCCAGCGCTTCGGCGAAGGGCTGAATATTGTAAAAGAACATCTGGATTCTAAGAACTTCTACGCATTCAATCCAGAATTTGATATACGACAGAAATCATAAAGCAAAAATACAAAAGGGACTGCCGCACTAAGAAAAATACATACAAGATATAGCAGATATATAAACATCAATCGCTATATTTTGTTATATCTTGCTTAGCGCGACAGCCCCGTTTAAAATATATCAATATACTGTAACAGAGACATCCACATCTTCATACATACCATCGATCACTGCTCTTTACAATACAGCTTCCACTGATACCTTCATTCGCCGCTGCCGCCTGAATCCGGCGCACCGTCCCATATCACTGCATGGACGCTGTCCAGAAGAAAGCGATACTGATGGTACAATCCTTTAATAATACTACATGTTTTTTTCCTCGTCTGCAGGTGAGAAGACTCCTTTACATCCGCAAAACTTATATAATTCACTGGATAACAAGATCTGAAAAATACAGTTCAGCCTTCTGCTTCACTGTATGATACAAGCGGTCACTGTCACCTACAAAAAATAAACAGCTGCCGTCTCGCACAGAAACACAACTGCGCAGCACAGCACAGCAATCCCGACCATATTCATGCCTTTCCACGCAGCAAATATCCCTGCTGCTAACGCAAGAATCCCTGCAATAGGAACCTGCGGTGCAGATATAATTGCCGGAAATGTCATAACCGCAAGCGTAACATATGGCACATAATAAAGAAATGACCGTATCAATGGATTCTTAATCTTCCCTCGAATCAATGTCAGCGGCAGAACACGAATCAGGCAGGAAACTGCTGCTGCCACCAATATATAGATATAAATATTATGTTCCAACTCTGGAAACCTCCTCATATAAAAATAAAATGCCCGTTCTAAAATATCATACGATTTCACAAGAAATCATATAAACTGAACCCTCTATCGTCCCTAATCGCTGCTATGAGAGGAATCCGATTCATCCTTAACCGGAAACAAGGCTGCCGCAATTCCTGCAATGAGTACCGTTAAAAGGCTGATCTTCATGCTGTCAGACATGCTGTCAAAAAAAGGAGTCTCAGATACCGCAAAGCTTGCCAGAAAGCTTGCAATGACAACCCCTCCAACAATCTTATTCTGCTTCGAGGCAGGTATGATAATCGCGACAAACATACCATATAATGCCACACTTAAAGCACTGACAACCGATACCGGCAAAATATTGCCTGCCACAATTCCAAGAGCCGTCCCCATGGACCATCCTGGCAGTGCGACTGTCATCGCTCCATAATTGTAATACGGGTTCAGCACACCCGCCCTTCCGATACTGATTCCAAAGATTTCATCTGTAATCCCAAATCCCACAAAAAATCGATGCACAATAGAAGTTCCTGAATGAAACTTCTGGCTGAGCGCGCAGCTCATAAGCAGATACCTGATATTTGTAATCAGAATGACAATCGCCATCTCGATATAAGACGCGTCAGCCAAAATTACTGTAAACTCAGCGTACTCTCCCGCCGAAGCATGATTCAAAAAGCTGGAGATAAATCCCTGAAGAGGATTTAATCCGGCTTTTTTTGCCACTATTCCCAGCGAAAACGCTACAGCAAAATATCCCATAGCAATGGGAATCCCGTCTTTTGCTCCATTTATAAAAGCATTCCTGTTTTGATTCATTTTAAAATCTCCTGCGTCAGCTCCATAGGATGCTCCCTAAAAGCTCCCATGCAGCATCACGTTCTTTCCTCTGTTCATCTGTAAGCTCTGAATATGTGCAGAGCATAGGATGCTGCTTTGCGGCATCATTACGCTCCCGCCCATAACTCCAGTTATAAAATGTATAAAACCGCAGCCACCGCATATGATCCAGCCTGCGGTACTGATCCAATACAGATTCATCTTTTTTGTTTTCACTATATGCTTCATATGCTTTTTCTAATATATCCGGCGCAAATTCCGTAATGGTATCATCATTTAATAAAATACGAATTTTCATCAGCAGGTGATCTGCGGCAGAGATCTTAGATTCCCGATGAAAATCATCCAGCTCCTCCCAACTGAGCGTAGGATAGGAAACCGACCGGCAGAAGATCTCATTAATCATAATGGCTGCCCGGTTCAAAGAAGTCCTCATAATCTGATTCGGTGTATAGATTTCCTCATTCGTCCCAAAATAAGACACTCCCGGCGCCCGCCTGTTGCTATGAAGATGAATATTTCCACGAAGCTTATAAAACTTTTTCAGCCTCCAGAACACGTTCCAGCCTTCCGGCTCATCGTCTGTACAGATAATAATACGGTCGGCCTGTTCTAAGATCTCATGATGTATTTCCCAGAATTCATCATGAAAAATAAGAGAATCTGATGTCTTAGATACCTTCTCCATCGAAAACATCTTATGCAGCTGATTATGCACGGCAAGGAATTCTTTCGCGTCTCCAAATATATGGTATGCTACATGCTGATCGACCGAAATAACATTTGTCAAAATCGCCCGTTCAAGAATACTGTGCCCATAATTTCCAAATCCAATAAGTACAATCGTATTTTCATAGCTGCACAGCGGCTTCGAGCGCCAGTACTGTCTGGCACAGCAGTCATAGCTATGAAAAAAACTGATATTTTCTGATAGATGGTCCTGTCCGTTCGTCGTCCTTGCATATACCTCCACCGGAAGCGTATGCAGGTCAACCGCCCGGCTGTTCACACCTATGTCATTCTCTTTCATAAGAAAAACCTTGCATCTCGTGCCGATATTTTTCTTGCGCGCTACGATTCTAGCCGGAGATACATTGATAAACAGGCATGGATAGTCCGGAAATTCCCTTCGGTCATCTCTTTTTTCACCGAAAATAATCACCGCGGCCGGATCTTCCTTATATATGTTTTCAGCCAGAGTTCCGGCTTCCGCTCCATAATCCGCAAAATAATACCAGTTTTTCTTCCGCTGGAACCCTAACACAAAAAGCGGCAGACCTTCGCTCGTGACAAAAGATATTGCCGCGCCGAATAGTGTCATCAAAATACCTGCGGATAACAATAGGAATACAACTCCGACCGCATATCCCAGAGGCGTTACCGGCATTACATCACCATAGCCTACCGTTGTCAATGTAACTAAAGAAAACCATACTGCATCACTGAAAGACCGGATCGTCGCCCTGCTGTCGGTATGTTCGGACAGACAGAGGATCATCAGCAGTCCAAGATAAATAACTATAAAAGACATTGTCATGTAGAGATAGATTTTATTCCTTCTTTTCATAAGGCTCTGTCTTTATTCTCCTTTCGTCCTAAAGCGTGTTCCTTCTACAGACCATTCCGTAGTCTTTGGCAGCATACCTGATCTTATACTACTACGCAATACGTGTTCCTTCTACAGACCATTCCATGATCTTTGGAAGCATACCTGATCTTACACTATGCAATAAGACTTTATATTATAGGCTTCGGAACAGGAGTTCTTGATTCCACTTTCTCTATAGCTTCTGCCAGCAGACGTTTCTGCTGATCCGGCATCCCGATATAATGATACATCAAAAAGCGTGTATCTATCACAATGCCTTGTACCCGCTCATAGTTCTTTGGATCGGGTTTCCAGTCGCCGACAGCTTCACCTATATTTCCTATATTATCCGCTAATCCAGTCTCAAAGAAGGGATTGTCATTCTTATTAAATGGCATGACAAATGCATTATACAGCTTTTCGCTCGATATTCCCTTTGCACGTTCCATATATTCGCCATAGGTTAGTTGTTTATTGATGTCAGGCCCTCCCGGCAGATGATTTGTATTTCCGCTGCATCCGTATCTGTAGAATTTCGCATCGAGGATATATACCTTATCGTTATAAATCATAACTGTATCCGGCTGCAGCGGCGTTTTCGTCCTGTCAGGGCCGTAATCAAGAAGCCATCTTGATCGCGGAAAATACCGATCCTTATCCTGGATTCCAAATGCCTTGTCAATCATTTTCTCCCAGATGCGTTCAAAAAAATCTGTTCCAAAGAAATATTGTTTATCTGAAGACTTCGTATCTATGTAATTGAGCATAGATACCATGGACAAAAACAGTTCCTGTTCCATATCATTATGCGTAGATGCCAGTTTTTTCTCCAGTATATAGACTGCTTCTCTGTGATCCGGGCAGGTGCCAGGCTTTTGGGGCATATAAGGCACATAGAGCCATCCCATCTTGTCAAACGCTTCATACACACAGTAACGATGTATCTGCGTGATTTTTTTATCGGCATCAGGCATAACGGAACGAACAGTCATTTTTGTAAATATCAATGAGCCGTTTTTCTGCACCAGCGCCCTCTGTTCACGTACTGTATGCGGCCACGATACACGTCCTTTTATATCCGTCTTAAGCTGTGGATTCACATCAATGTAGTAACACCCTCTCCTAAGAAAATCCTGAATGATTTTAAGATACGCATGTATCGGGAAATTAACAGCTTCCGGCACAGCAAGCTTGGATTTCTCAATCAGCCGATCTTCCTTCATAAAGGCAGCAAGCACATAGAACAGATTCATGATATCTGCACGGAGATTATCATCATCTTCCGAAAGCTGATAACCAATAGGAAAATATATCACTGCATCATCAGTATCCGCTTTTAAGCCGACAAACCTGTCCCCTTCTTCATTTCTGTTAATATGACAGCGTTCTCGTAAACTCTTTTGTATGATCAAAGCCTATGACCGCCTCGCTTTCTTTTCAACAAATATTATGCCTCTGCATTGGGATAAAGAGATGCGTAAACTGCAGGGTTGAAAATTTTGAACCGTTCACGTCCCTTGGAATATACAAAGGTTCGAATGATTTTTTCAAGACTGTCCATACTGTCAGTATTGAACAGTGCCTCTGGATAAAACTTAAAAGCATCATCCCATAAATACTTGATAACTTTCTCAGAAAACATACGATTATGCATAACAGCCTCCCTGATTACAGCAAGCCTCTGCTTTTTCTCTTCTGTGATCTTTCTGGCAGCTTCATCACGCAGAAGGTCATTGTATTCGTCAAGGAGCGTTTTATATCCCTCCGCCGGCAGAGCCCGTTCGTCAAAAGCAAGATCATTTTCATGGATAAAATAGACTCCGATTCTTTTATCCTCAGCAGAAGACATCTTTGCCTTATTTCCAACAATGATACTGTTGACCTTCTCACAGAAAGCCCGCCACGTAACCCCTGTATCCAGAATCAAAGCATCCGCCAGAGATGCACGTACATTTTCAAAGCTGTTTTCAATCATACGCATTCTCCATCTGCGCTGGAAAGCAGTATCAAGAGTGAATACGTTTTGATCAGATGTGTTCATGGTTCCAATAATCGAAAGATTGGAAGGTATCCGAACCTTATGTGCAGGATCACCATAGATCTTTTGTGCCATATACTTATGTGTTATGCCATATTCACTTGTGCCGGCCGGGAAGATGATGCCTTCCATATTTTTCGGCTCCATAGTCCGATCTAGCAGCTGAAACACCTCGCCAAAGATTGCAGGAGCATTGCCCCGGTTGATTTCCTCTATGATAAAGATATATTCACACATCGGATGCCTATACGCATCCCTTATGACAGATGTAAATGGTCCTGGTGTAAATTCATAAATAATCTGCCCATCCGCATCCACCCCCGGCATGATCTGACCTATGAAATCAGCGTTTGTGTAATCTGGATGGAATACAAGACGTTCCACAATACTGTCCTGATGGCAATATTCATGCTCGATCGTCCAGCTTTTACCTGACCCTGGTACTCCATATAAGAGAATATTTCTTCCATTACTTACTCGCCGGCTTTCATCAATCTCACACTCTTCACTTTTTTCAATAGCGCTGTTCCCCCATGAAGAAATCATATCCATCATGGCAGACATAATCTCCCTATACTGCTCACCCGTGATCTTTATAAACAATTCCGTCTGTTCGCTCTCATTTATAAGCTTCTGCAGCTTAGAAGAAACCGTCCTAAGTCCTGCCCCCGTCTTTGTCTCTAAGATCTTCTCAAAATAATGCCGAGAACTGCTCTGATCGTATCCTACATCAAATAAATAACAGAAAGTCCGAGCTGCTCCCGCTACATATCCAATCACTTTATCGCCCTCAGAAAGTGATTTCAAAGGTTCTGAATTTCCTTTCAGCATGAGTGAAACAGCACATTTTTCACCATGTCCGACTAATGAAAAAGACTTTATCTTTTCTTCAAGAATCAGTATAAAATAACTCATATTACTGCTCCTTTTTCATTTATAGTATCTATTACCAAATACATACTTGTTTTCATACGCGCAAGCCATTTATCATCGTCACCATTGCTGATTTCGATATAATCTAAATACTCGTAGTCTGGCAGAATGCTTTTGCCTTCGATCTGAAGATCATATGCAGCAGTATCAAAAGGAGATATTTTTTTCTTCTTTCTCCATCCAAGCCCCTTCACACACAGCTCCACATGTTTATTTTTATAAATGACATTCACCTTATAGTCACTGCCGCTTTTAAATGGTTCCATACGCTCTGGTGTCAATATTTCAACCCAGTCTCGGTTCTTTTGAAACACAATGGCATCTCTATGGCAGAAATCAAGATATAAATGATAAGAACCGTCGTCTTCTACTTTTTCAATGATAACTTCATCTCCAGCATTTGCATTGACACGGCGGAAGTATTGTCCCAATCCAGATATCCGCTCTTGAGAATTCTGGCCAGTCTGAACATATTTAATATTCGAGTTTTCAGGAGTGTATAAAATTCCTTCGACACGGTCAAAAATAGTTATTGCCTGCTGGTTTACCAACATTTGAGATAAATCAATATCTCTTGGAATAGCGATGTATGTATCATTAGCAGTGCCTGCCCCGATTTCTGTTGCATTCAGTCTTTTCAAAAAGCTTTCAATTTTCATCACCATCACCGCCTATCAATTTTATCAATTCATGTGCGATTCCCCTTGCCATAAGAGGCGGCACAGCGTTGCCAATCTGAATATAAGTCTTTAAATATGGTCCAAGAAAAAAATAATCATCTGGAAATGACTGTACCCTGGCAGCCTCCCTCGGTGTCAATGCGCGTGCTTCTGTCGGATGAATATGAGAATGGCAGTCCGAACGCAGATGCGCCGTAATTGTCCGGCATGGCCGATCAGCGTGAAGTTTAAAATATTTATCTTTAAATTTGTCATTTCTATGCGCATAAGGCATAATATCTGCTATTTTAGGATCCGTAGCATCGTCACCTGGATGCAGCCGACGGTAAATCTCGTGGTTAACCGGACTGCAGTATCTTGCTTTGTGGTTATACACCAACGGTATAACTCTGTCATCATTAATGAGACGCAGATACCCATTTTCACATCCACGAAAAGGATTCGCGTCAATCTTACGCCCTGCCTCCTCTGTATCCAGTTCACTTACTCCCTTAACTTCCGGCGGCTCTAGAGCTCTTACACCCTCTAAAGCTGCCGACAAATTAAAAACCTCTGCATTCTTTCCTTTGTTCTCAATCGACTTAAAAATATCTTCCGGTGTTGTGCCGGATTGTTCCGCAACGTCGCTGCGTATAGCGATATATATTAATCGCTCCCGACTCTGCGCAACAGAAAAATCCGCCGAATTAAGCAGTCTGTAATCTACTGTATAATGGTATCTAAAGCCGTCTTTCACTGCATCGATTGCTTCATAATCCTCAACAACCTGATCTGCCACTTTCAGCATCCCCCTGACATTTTCCATTACAACAATTTTGGGAACAAGCTTTTCGACCACTTGAATAAAATATTTATATAATTCATTTCGAGGATCGTTAATCACCCGATGATGCTTATTCGCAGAGCTAAATCCCTGACAAGGCGGTCCGCCAATAACTATGTCTGTATCCTCTGTTATATAATCATCTATTTTATCCACAATTTTTCTGATGTCCCCGCATTTGATCTGACTCTCCTCTATCTCTGGATGATTATATTTATATGTTTCAATACAAAGATCATCTATATCATTGGCAAAAACGACACGGCATCCTTCATGTATAAACCCCATGCTGAATCCGCCTGCGCCGCAGAATAAATCGACTAACCGCAGCTTTTTAGACCTGCGCTCCTTTTTCTGCTGTACTTTCCTAGCGCTTTCGTTTAGTTTCAATATGTAAGGATCGTAAAGCCTGCGGTTTCCGGCAACAGCAGCTCCACACCTCATGAAATCTTTATAACTGCTTATCTTTATTATTTTTTTTAATAAATTGACATCATCAGCTTTTTTTATATAACCCATTTCTATAAAAAGGTCTGCTGCACCATTTTCATTCTGTACATTTAGAGAAATATTCTCTTTTTTTGCTGCCGCCGTCACAATCTTGATAAATACCTCTATTTTTTCTTTATAATAGCGTTTTGCAGCATTATCCCATTGATCTATGTCCGCAATCGGCTGATACATATGCTGCTCCTGTTCTAACTTAACAAACAGCAGACGCATAGCTTTCGCGATTGCCTCGGCTAACATCGGCGGCACAGCATTTCCAATCTGCTTAAACTGTTCTGTTCTTGATCCCATAAAAATGAAATCGTCTGGAAATGACTGAAGCCTTGCTGCCTCCCTTACCGTAATGCTGCGCCCCTGTTCTGGGTCGGGATGTATGAACTGATTCCCATCTTTGTAAAGATGAGCAATAATCGTTCTAGATGGCATATCCCACCACTGCACTTTATAGCTGTTGAAAAAGACTCGTTTCTTTTCATGCCCTAAATCCGGCCTATATTCCAACAGCTCTAAAAAATTCCAATGGTTCTCTGCCATTACCCTATACCGCTCGACATCTTTTTCATTGTTCCTGCGTGCGACATGATCTCTGAGCTTCTTATCACTGTTCTTTCTGATCTTCTTAACATAAGAACTGCATGAATCATATGTATTTGGATAATCCACGCTCTTATCCCCTTGTCCCTGCTGAAGCTTTGGAAGATCACTGATCGCATCTTTCACTGTTACATATTTTTCCAATCCCCATTTAGACTCTTCGGATGCCCCCGGCAGGTAATGTGTTTTTACAATCGCCTTGTAAACATCCCTGGCCTCTATATCTATATCTTTTCTTACACCAAGCAATATAACCCTTTTTCGTTCCTGAGGAACCCCATAATTCGTAGCATTCAAAACAATGGTTTTTTCATCGCCTAGAACACGATAATTTCTTCTAAGACGACGAAGTATCATCCTGAAGATGCTTTTTCCGTTCACCTTCGTATCCAATAAGCCTGTAACATTCTCAAACACAAAAAACTTCGGCTTGAAATAATTTAACACCTTGATATAGCTTTCAAACAAATAGTTTCTTGGATCATTCTGCATATTGTTTTCATCCTTTGCTTTACCCAAAGGAGAAAAGCTCTGGCAGGGAGGACCGCCTATAATAATATCGACCGTCTGCTCTCCAACAGCTTTCCTAATTTTATTTAGTATATCTTTTGATGTAAGATCTTCTTCTAAAACAGCCTTTTCTGCATCCTCATACCCATAATATTTCATTCGCGCCTTAAGTGTTTCGCAAGCGAAATGATCAATTTCTACATGTGCTAACGCATGGAAGCCTTGAGCATAGAATCCTTCGCTCAATCCGCCGCAGCCCGCAAACAAATCTATGAAATTATATTTTCTCTCCAGTCCAGCTGGATTATTTTTATATGAACTACTCATAACCTATGCCCACCAAACTCGTTTTACAGCCGCTGTCATCCTGCTGCTAAATATTATACCAATCATCTTATCTGCTTTCAATATATAGTTTTTATGCCCTGCCATGATACTTAAGAGCTGATTACTATTCACGGCCTAACGGCCGCTCCCAACAATTATACCAATACTTTTATTTATTTTCAATTTCTTATGATGAATAAAAGCTTTTCCAATTATACTGTCGTTAATTTTCATCCCTAATGTCATTAGCTTAAGATTTTGTAATCATTCAGATAAGGTGTTGCATTTGTGGATACCCGGACGCAGGGTGAGGAGTGCCGGCCTGCTGTTTTTGATATGCCTTACACTAATAATACTGACTATATAGATAGAATCTTTCGCTGTCTTGGCGAAGGGCCAGATGCATGACAAGCCGCATTCTTTGGCTCTGACCATAATTCGGTCTTGACTTTTATATGACAGTCTGTTATTATATAAAACAACACAATGTCATACTAAGAAAGGAGGAACGCATGTATGGAGCAAAAATCACTTTCTGATGCCGAACTAGAAATTATGAAAATAATCTGGAATGCCAAAAAGCCTCTGCTGTTTGCACAAATCACAGAAGCTCTGGCTGCAGCCGGCAACCCATGGCAGAAAAATACACTGATAACCCTGCTCTCACGCCTGATGCAGAAAGGCTACCTAAAAGCAGCAAAGCATGGCAGAAAAAATGAATACATCCCCTGCATCGAAGAACATGAATTTCAGGCCATGCAGACAAAGCAATTCGTCAATCGGATCTATGAAGGAAATGTATCTGGACTCATCACACAGCTGGTCCAGAATGATACGCTGACCGAGGCCGAATATGCCCAGCTAAAGCAAATACTGGAGGAAAAATAGATGCTGTCATCCATATTACTTTTGCTGCTGTCTCTTTCTATATCCGGAAGCCTTGTAATTATACTCATTTCTATCATCTGCCGACTGCTGAACAAAAAGCTCAGCCCGCAGTGGCAGTATTATATTTGGATTGCCGCCATTGCCCGCCTGCTGCTTCCGTTTTCCCCGGCAGAGAACCTGATGGGACATCTCCATTCATCAAATAATACAAACAGCTATGCAGATGCTTTCCATTCTTCAACTGAAATAAATAGTAATCAAGATGCTTTCCATTCATTGAATCTACCAGACAGCAGCAGTGAAAAATCCGAATCACAAAACAAGATTAACACTATGCATTCCTTCAAAACACGATTGAAACGCATCCTGCGCAAGCTTTATGAATACCGGCAGTATTTATGTATCTTCTGGCTGGTGACAGCCATGCTTGTACTGATGCGCAAAATTACACTTTATCAGGATTTCAAACGATTTATTCAGGCAGGCAGCGCGCCTATAGATGATATTGACTGTCTGGAAACACTGTCAAATATAGAATCCATGCTAGGCATCCAAAAACCGATAGAGTTATGGAGCAGCCAGCTGATCGCTTCGCCAATTCTGATCGGATTCTGCCATCCATGCATCGTGCTGCCACAAGAGAATTATAGATCCGAAAAAGATTCTTTATCGAAGGCTTTCTATTATACGATACTGCATGAACTGATTCATTATAAAAGGCGGGACATGTATTACAAATGGCTGGTGCAGATGACTCTCTGCATTCAGTGGTTCAACCCCTTCGTATATATTATGGCACGTCAAACAAGCCGCCTGTGCGAGCTGTCCTGCGATGAAGCTGTAACTGCCCGTCTAAAATCCGACAGCGAGCAAAAAGAATATGCTGCGACGCTGCTGGCTGCCATGAGCACGAAGCCGTATACCTATAAAGAACAGACAGCCTCTCTCACTCTAACAGAAAACAAAAAACTGCTAAAAGAAAGGATGGAATTTATCATGAGAAAAAAAGAAACTGCGATGTCAAAAAAATTACTGACTGCTGTCCTAACTGCAGCCATTGCTGCTGCAAGCATCTATTCAGGAAGCCTGCCGGCCGATACGTCAGCTGCAAAAAACGGAACCGAACAAATAGAAGGATCCAGCCAGTCCAATACGCCAGAATCGTCAATTTCTGAAAATACTACTGATATTTTCCCAGAAAAAGACACCTTAAAATCAATAAAAAGCACAAACAGCAAAGATAATGAAATCACCGCCGAACAGGCAGATGAAATGGCATTAGCGCTGACAAACAAAATATGGGTATGGGAATGGGTCGAATTTTTCGTTCCATATATGTCTAAAGAAGGGGCAAAACAGCTAGTATCTGCCTCCAAACATGCCGAATGGGCCGGCGCTGTCGATCAGACTACCGGAAAGAAACTGAAATTCACAAAAAAACAGATAAACCGCGCAAGAAAAAAAGCGCCGTCCGAACCGCTTACCTGCAGAGACATCGACAGCCATGCCCTGATGATCATGCAGTCTAACGGAGACTGGGACTGCATATCCTTTATGCTGCCTTATATGAGCAAAAAAGGCATTCAGGCTGTTACCCGCTGCTACAATTCCAAGCATGGCGATGAGAAAAAAAGAGCAGCGGATTATTATTAAAATAAATCTTCTCCACTTTTTCCATTCCTTGACGATGAAAAGCGGCTTATTATCATTAATAATACTATAGCCCACCACTTTTCATCATTCCTCGGAGATGAGAAAAAACTGCTGATGATTATCAAAAGTCAGGATATTATTTCGCTGCATGGATATACTGATAACGATACGAAATAATGAACAAAGGAGAGATTATATGAAGCCGACAGACAAAGACAAGCCGATTCACACTACCCCGAAAGGCGCATGGGAAGGCGGCATCTCCAGCCTGATCAATCATGCGCCTGTGCACAGGAATCCAAATGAAATCACTACCGATTCCCAGGGCAATGGATATCCTGTGAAGCAGAATCATCATACTCGTACACCGTAAAATAAATACCTGATACCTAAACTTGTCTATTTTTCCAATAGCGTATGTCAAAAATCCGAGGGGATCGCCCGGTACACCTCCATTTTTGACATGTACTTTTGAAAAAATATCCGGCGTTTACGTATCAGGTATTTATTTTACGATGTACTAACATCCATTAAATATTTACCGTTTTACCCATATACAAACACAAAAGCTCTATCATACTATCATACTATCACAGAAACACCTATACTATCACAAAACTCCCAGCTGGTTTCCGTGATAATGCAGGCAGATTCCGCGTTTATACAAGGTTTTGCCTGCAAGTATCGACTTTTGCCTATAGAGTCCTATCAACGGACAATACCAATCATTCTTTCATTCTTTTTATACCCGCATTCTGGGCATACGCCAGATTCATGATAGATACATCCGCACCTCTTACAGCAGACCGCATCCTCACCTTCCATCGACTCATAACTCAGCTTCTGCTTTTCTGACTGATTCCTTCCCTGAAGAAATCGTACAAAACTATCCAAAACCTTCGACCAGTTCGTCATTTCCTCAGCTTCTACCGCATACGGAAGCTTATGTTTGACGCCATTGACCTCTTCCGCAGTAATCACTCTGTTTTTTAACAGTCCCGCAGACACATAAATTGATTTTACCGCAGATATTGGAATCTGGTATCCGTTCAGCCTCGTACTATAAAAGATATGTTCTGATGTCAGCAGCATACCGTCTCTGCCATTGCATTCTTTGGATGTATCAACCATGAGAAGCGGATACTCAAATCTGCCTCTTTTTTCTGCATAAGCAGAGACCGCACTATGAATCAGCCTGATGTCTTCCGGCTTTACTGTTTTTGACAGAATCTTGTCCGCCGGGTAGAAATGATGTCTTGGATTTGTCTGAATCACTCCCGTCATCGTCTTTTTGAGTGCACGTACAAGCAGCCAGCATTCATTCAGACTGATTTCCTCCAGCCTTTTGGAAACAACCGCTAATGCACTCTCTCTTAATTTCGGCAGGAAGCTTTCCTGTCTGATGGTTTCATAAACAGAAGACGCTGTATGAAAATCCATCGCCCCTGAATTAGCAACAAGCTTCTTAAGCTTTTCCTCATCCAGTTCACTTACCCATTCTAAGATCTGTTCGACATAAGGCGAAGCATTTTCCTCCGCAAAATCTTTTTCTTCAATATCTCGAAGCAGCTTCATATAATCACTGCGGTCTCTTTTCTGCGAATGCATCAGCATATTGCTGATTTCTTTGATTTCCAGTGTCTCACGCATAGATCTGAGCCGCTCTTTGTATTCGCCAAAATCTACGTCCTCATACGGCGACAGATTTTCCATCAGCTCCTCGTATTCAGCACGTTCCACATGCAGAGGGAACTTTTCCATAATTTCCCGTACTTCCTGCTGTCCGATCTGCGCACGCAGCTCATGAAGCTTTGCCAGAATATCCTGTTTCGTCTTTTCGAACAAATCTTCCTTCTCTGTTTTATCTATCAATTTTTTGATAAACTCATAGCTCCCGTTTTCTTTCAGAGCTTTATCAATCTCATTTAATTTTTCCTGATATTCAAAATCCTGTATCGGAAACAGAAGGTCTTTTTTCTCGCTGTCATACAGCAGCCTGTCATTTCGAATATCTCTGGCCAGCGTCTTTTTCTGCAGATCTGACAGACGGTCTAACACGCTGATTCTGGCATGATATTTTTCAATACGGTCTGCTGCAACAGCTTCATTTCTAGCCGAAACGGCCTCGCCGTCTGCATCTGAATTCTGAGCATTCTCTAACGCATTTCTATCAGATTCCGACATATTCTTTGTTCCATATGCCTGCTGCTGAAGCTCATAATCCCGGATTGGATATAACAGCTCTTCTTTTTCTGATTCATTC
>CANDMV010000004.1 GCA_947385875.1 uncultured Eubacterium sp.
GTGGGTCTGCAACACCCTGATTCACCGGTTCAAATCCGGTCTGCGCCTCTTAAAAGCCTAAAAATTTATATTTTTATGGCTTTTTTATTTTTCATTTTTTTATAAGCTTGATAAAATAAGATGGTATAGAATGAAAGAACTGTGCGACGATTAGTATGCGTAAGTTAAGTTCCTGATAGATTCATTTCCAGAAAAGCTCGATTTATCAACGTATACGATTATATTCATGAGTCAGAAACTTATTATATGTTATACTAGATTTAGTTTTTATTATCTATATGGAAATATTTAAGTAATGATTTAGAGGTATACAAAACGTCAGAACAAAGGCTGCTGCACTAAGAAAAATGATACATAATACAGTAGAAGGAATATGGATCTGCTATATTTTATTATTCTTAATGCAGCAGCCTTTGATTCAAATTTATTGTAAAATTATTTTCATAAATTTTTTCTTTCCTCGTTTTAGTATGAATTCGTTATCAGATATATTTTCAGCTGTATAGGCTGTTTTGATATCTGTAACTTTTTCATTATTCACGGAAATACCCCCTTGTTCGATTGCACGTCGGCCTTCAGAGCGGCTGGATGCAAGTCCTGATTTGACAAGCAGGGAAATGAGGTCAATGGAGCCTTCAGGAAGATCACTGGATGTTAATGTAACAGAAGGCATGTCTGTCCTGCTGCCTGATCCGGAAAATAGAGCTCTGGCACTATTTTGAGATTTTTCGGCTTCTTCTTCACCATGCACAAGCTTGGTTAATTCATAAGCAAGTATTTCTTTTGCTGTATTCAGCTGGCTTCCCTCCCATTTATCCATTTCATCTATTTGTTCAAGAGGTAGGAATGTAAGCATTCTTAAGCACTTTAGTACGTCTGAATCAGCTACGTTTCTCCAGTACTGATAGAAATCAAATGGCGAAGTTTTATTAGGATCCAGCCATACGGCACCAGATTGAGTCTTACCCATTTTATTTCCTTCAGAGTTTAAAAGCAGATTAATGGTCATTGCGTAAGCGTCTTTCCCGAGCTTGCGCCGGATTAATTCTGTTCCGCCAAGCATATTGCTCCATTGATCGTCACCACCGAACTGCATGTTGCAGCCATATTTTTGATATAATACATAAAAATCATAGCTCTGCATAATCATATAGTTAAATTCTAAAAAGCTGAGACCTTTTTCCATACGCTGTTTATAGCATTCTGCAGTGAGCATACGATTCACAGAAAAATGAGCGCCTACTTCACGAAGTACATCAATGTAATTTAATCCTAACAGCCAGTCAGCATTGTTGACCATCATTGCTTTGCCATTTGAAAAATCTATAAAACGGCTCATTTGTTTTTTGAAGCAGTCACAGTTATGCTGGATAATTTCGGTAGTCATCATTTGACGCATATCTGTTCGTCCAGATGGGTCTCCGATCATTGCAGTACCCCCGCCTATTAAGGCAATCGGTTTATTACCTGCTAACTGCAGGCGTTTCATTAGGCATAGAGCCATAAAGTGTCCTACATGGAGACTGTCCGCAGTCGGATCAAAGCCGATATAGAAAATGGCCTTTCCAGTATTAATTAATTCTTTGATTTCACTTTCATCTGTTACCTGAGCGATCAAACCTCTGGCAACTAATTCATCATATAATGTCATAATAAATATTCCTTTCTATATTAAATATAAAAACCCGTCCTCTTTGTATGTTAATATACATACGAAAAGGACGGGCATAGTTCCCGTGTTACCACCTTTATTTACAGCTGATTCACATCAGCTGCCTTATAAAGTATAATAATAACGCATCAATTTGTGTTGAAGTTATTACGATACTCATACACAATAACGAGTGTAATCCGTTGCAGCCTACTGAAAGTTCGGTGCAAAGCTCAAGGATGTATTCATAATAAGCGTTCCACGTACCTCTCATCTGCCGGTTGCTTTCTGTCTGGTCTGCTTATCATTACTTGTTCCTGTCATAGCCTATATTTTATACAATTATTATGCATTATAAGAGGTATTCTTTTTTTTGTCAAGATAAAATGCCGCAAATATAAATCCGATTACATCTGCAAGAATCCATCCGATCGGGACTGACCACCAGATACCAATTACGCCGATCGTGGGAATTGCTGATAATATGTAGGCTAATGCAACGCGTGTCCCAAGAGATATTACAGTCAGAACAACGGATATTCCTGGTCGTTCTAATGCGCGGAATAGGCCATACAGCAGGAAAAGAAATCCGATGCCGCAGTAAAAGCTGCCCTCGATTCTAAGGTAACGGATTCCCTCTGTTATAATGGCAGTTTCTTCTGCGTTAACAAATAACAGCATAAATTGTCGCGCAAAGATCCATACGACTGCAGAGACAGTAATGCAGAAAATAAATGCTGTCGTAACAGCGCCTTTTAGACCTGTTTGTATGCGGTCGTCTTTTTTAGCACCATAATTCTGGGCAATAAATGTAGAAAATGCATTGCCGAAATCCTGCACGGGCATATAGGCAAAAGCATCAATTTTAACAGCGGCTGCGAAAGCTGCCATAACGGCAGGGCCAAAGCTGTTGACAACACCCTGGACCAGTAAAATGCCCAGATTCATAATAGACTGCTGAATACACGTCATAACAGAAAAACCAGCGATTTCCTGCATACATTGCCAGGAAATTCGATATTCACCTTTATGTATTTTCAAATAAGGAATGCATATTATGGAGTATATTGTAATACCAATGCCAGAGATATATTGAGCAGCGACAGTTGCCGCGGCAGCTCCCCATACAGCCCAGTGCAGTCCAAGTATAAACCATAGATCAAGCATAATATTTAAAACAGTGGATACTGCTAAAAATATAAGCGGTATGATAGAATTTCCTATAGCCCTAAGCAGGGAAGCAAAATAATTGTATAAGAATGTAGCAGGTATTCCTATAAATATAATAATAAGGTAACTGTGCATATCGTGCCATATTTCGTCAGGAACCTTTAAAAATACCTGAATTTTATCAAGGAAAGTGAATGCGAAGATATTTAATATGGCTGTCAGGGATAAAATAAGAAGGAAAGAAGCACATATCCCTTCTTTCATCCCTGTTTCATCATGTTCTCCATAACGGATTGAGAAGAATGTTCCACTTCCCATGCATAGTCCTAACAGTATGGAAGTCAAAAATGTCATCAGCGTGAAGGAAGAACCTACTGCCGCCAGTGCATTAGAACCAAGAAATTTTCCTACAATTAATGTATCAGCGATATTGTAACATTGCTGTAGAAGATTTCCTAAAATCATAGGGACTGCGAAATGCAGCATGGATTTCACAACAGGTCCCTTTGTCATATCTGTGTACATAGTGAACAGCCTTTCTGCAAAGAACCAGTGTTCCATCTAGCATAGCGTCCAGACTGCACAGAGCATGAGCTGCCAGACGAATCCGTGTCCCGTCAGACGCAGAATCGTCAGGGAGGCTGTAATAAAGTCTAATTTTCCTAGATGGAGCACTGAGGATTTCATAGTTTAGATTTTATTAAAACAAAGGTATTTTACTGTATTTTGATTTTTAATTCAAGGGTATGAATGAAAGATCTTTTAGAAGTTTTCGAGCTATGAACAGGCCGATTGGATTATGATGTATTATCAGATAAGAAAAGGTGATGATACTTAATGAGAACAATGGAATTTGTAAAAGTGCCGTTTCTATTTTGGAGATTATATATTTAAAGTGTGTCATGATGGGCTAAAATGTTTTATGGTTTTGATATAATAAAAATAGGCAGCTGTACAAAGGTAGTAACAGCTGCCTATCTTGACGATAAATTTGGCAAATCTTTAATTACGCGAGTATAAGTGTGGATATTTCAATCTAAATGTGTATAACTGTTCTGATCTGCTGGTGCAGTGGTGGAAACAGAATACCCGTAAGAATTATATTCTTTTCCATCTTCTTCATATTTGGATTTGGTGATATCAAAATATAAGATCTTGCCTTCGTAAGATGATTTTTTTTCATTATTTATCGAAACCTTACAGCTGTCTTTTTCCTTAATCAGATCGGTAATATTATATTTTTTATCACAAAGATAAATCCATACATTTCCGTCTGAATCTTCGTCAACTTCGCTGGATGTCTTTTGTAATACTTCTTCAGCAGATAGCGGTATTTCGTTTCCATTATCGTCGATCTCAATACCGCCTGCTCCTCCTTCATGCATTTCTCCATTCTCATCTGTAAATGTATACGTATAATTTCCATTACCATTATCAGTGACTGTCATCTCTGTCTCTGTTCCATGGAACCATGCATAGATTTTTTCCTGAATGCCGCCCAGGTCAGCTGCATATGCCACAGTCATGCTTCCAAATGCTACAGCTACAGCTGCACAGGCTGCTAATGTTTTTTTCATTACATAAGTTTTTTTCATCTTTTCCATTATTTCTACCTCCAAAGAATTTATTTCGGAGGAATGAAGAGTTGAAAACGCTTTCTTATATTTTTCCTTATTCGTCATCTTCCCAGTCCTCCTTTAATGTTTGCTTGAGCAGCTTTCTTCCACGTGAAAGCCTGACTTTTACGTTGCTTTCTGTCATTTTTAATATTTTTGCAATCTCACGGATCGAATAGTCTTCATAATAATATAGGTGAATGACAATTCGATATTTATCCGGAAGTGACATAACAGTTTCAAACAGAGTCTCATCTTGTGGTGTCTCAAAAGCCAGTGATTCCATATAATCTTCTAATGGCATCTTGTTCTGACGCCAGAAAGACAGATTTACATTTTTAGCTTTGTTGATTGCCACTCGAATCAGCCATGCACGGATATGCTGCTCACTTTCGAACTTTTTTGTTGTAATATAGTACTGAAGAAACGTTTCTTGGACAATATCATCTGCGTCTGCCGCGTTTTTGCACACATTAAAAGCGACTGCGAAGATATTGTCACGGTAACGCTTCATCAGCTCATTTGTTGATTGTTTCATGAGTGATCCCTCATTTTCTGATTTCTTTGAAAGGTCCTTTCACTAATAATACAAATGAAAATACTAAAAAGTTACAATTAAAAATTTTTTTATGAATATTTTCAATATATGATTGTAAAACGTTTTTTTCAAAATCTCAGTAAGCCTGAAGAGCATTATATATAATATGATAATGAAGGTAATGGGTGCAGCATGGTTCTATTGGTATATATTTAGAATTATACTGTTTCATTGTGGGGCATTCAAATAATTTATTGTATTTTTTTGATAAAAAACCGCACAGTAAATCAGTTTCATCGTTATTCAATATAAATAATGTATTTATGAATAATCTGATGTAATGAAAAGTGGAATAAAAATGATAGCTTCCTAATAACAGATAAAAGGATAATTTTGAAAACAGATAAAAGGATTATAATTTTGAAAACAGATAAAAGGATTATAAATTCTGAAAAAGAAGAAAACTCTGAAAATGGATAAAAGGAAAATAAATTCAGATTATTGATCTTATTGAATAAATAGATGATAACGATTCAATTTTAAATATAGTTATACTAGAATGAATCTCGGAAAGGGGGAAACCATGAGTGGCAATAGAAATAGAAGAACAGTATGACTGTATTTACAGATATTGTTACTATAGACTTCATCATGTGCAGAAAGCAGAAGACCTGACTCAGGAGGTATTTCTGCGTTATTTAGAAAGTGGATATTTAGAAAATGGACGTCCACTGGCGTATTTGTATACGATTGCCAGAAATCTATGTATAGATGAATTTCGTAAGAAAAAGGAAGAATATATAGAAGATTGTTATAATGAGGAAAGATCTAAATATATGGCAGAAGTCGAATTTCAGGAGCTTCTGGTAGATACCATGACATTAAAGCAGGCTTTGTTATCTCTCAATGAAGAGGAAAGAGAACTGATAATGCTTAGATATGTAAATGAAGTGGGAGTTGCTGATTTGGCGGAGATATTTGGTATTTCAAGATTTTCAATGTATAGAAGGATTAAAGGTGCATTAAAAAATTTGAAAAGGAAAATAAAGGAATGAGCATAAAATGAATAGTTAAAGGGGAGAGATTACATGAATAAAAAAATGAAGGATGAACTAAAAAAGCTGTATGAAGCACCGATGCCGATAAGAAAACGTGCATTTATGAGAAAATTATGTCCACAGCCAGTCAGTATTAGGTATATGCTTTGGATTCAAGTATCATATATTTCAAAATGGGAATGGCTGATTTCTCTTATATTATTTGGCATTATCGTATTTTTTAGCCGGATGAATGAAATTGTTAAAGTATTTATTGCTGTGCTTGCTGTAATGCCGGTTTTAGCAGCTGGAAGCGTGTCTGAAAGCGTGCGTTCTGTTACTTATGGGATGAAAGAGCTAGAGAGGTCAGCGCGTTTTTCTGTTAAAAGTGTTGTATTAGCACGTATGTGTATCATGGGTGTGGAGAACTTTTTATTTACATGTGCCTGTGCATTATTAATACAAGGAAGATTTCTGCATATTATTGTTTACCTGTTGGTTCCGTATCTGGCTGCAGTATACTTATGTCTGGTTATTGTAAGAAAAGTATCTGGCAGCGAAGGAATCTTTGCGTGTATTGGCTGTTCGATTGGAATCAGCATTCTTACAATAAGCAGCACTGTGTATAATAATACATGGATTTTTCATGAACAATATATCTATGTCTGGGCAGCAGCAGCTGTAATATTAATATACATGAATTTAAAACAAAGCAGATGTATGATACAGTTTGTGGAAAATTATGCGCTCTGAATTATATCTGCAAAAGTAAAATTTTTCTTGATAAATTATTGGTGTTCACGAGCATATACGGACAATAAATTTGGAAAATCTTAAATTACGCGAGTATATTAGAGTTATTAGGATGGGAGGAATTAAATATGGAATTACAGATAGACCGATTGACGAAACAGTATAAAAATAAGATTGCGGTAGACCGGATTACTTACTGCTTTCATCAGGGAGTATATGGACTGCTTGGGTCAAATGGCGCCGGAAAGACTACTTTAATGAGAATGATCTGTGGGATTTTGCAGCCGACAGGCGGTAACGTTACATTTGACGGAGTGGATGTATCGAGTGAAGAGTATCGAAGTGTATTGGGATATCTGCCTCAGGACTTTGGATATTATCCTAATTTTACTGGAATGGATTTTATGCTGTATATGGCTGCACTAAAAGGTTATGGAAAAAAATATGCTGTAAAGAGATCGAAAGAATTGTTGGAACTAGTATCTTTAACAGAATCATCTGGAAAGAAAATTAAGACATATTCTGGAGGGATGAAACAAAGGCTGGGAATCGCGCAGGCATTGTTAAATGATCCTAAAATATTGATCTTGGATGAACCTACGGCAGGATTGGATCCGAAGGAGCGGGTTAGATTTCGTAATTTGATTGCTGAGCTAGGGAAAGACAGTGTTGTAGTCTTATCCACACATATCGTATCTGATATTGAACATATCGCAGATGTCGTATTAATGATGAAGGATGGACAGATGATATTTCATGGGAAGAGGGATCAGATTAATGAAGATTTGGAAGAATTTTATCTAAAAAAAATAGGATAAAATTTATATTAGTTTAGATTAGTAATTCTAAATGAAATGATGGTAATTATTAATGAACGTGTAATGGAGGAAAGAAAATTGAGACAATTTAACAGACTGGTATATTTTGAGTGGAAAAAGATCTGGAAAAGAAAAGGTACTTGGATCACACTGGCAATTTTGGTTTTATTTTATTTTGTAATAGATTTTTCATATTTTTTTGGCTCTAAATATGTAGAGGGAGAATTTATGGAAACACATGTTGAAGGTACAAAGATTGATATTGAAAATGGAAAAAGACTAAAGGGGAGAAAAATCGATCAAAAGTTATTGGATGATATGCAGTCAGCGTATACAGAGTATTTACAATCTGATAATTTGAAATATCAGCTGACAGAGGATTATCAAAAGAACGTACGACCTTATGAAGATGTGTATTTGATTGTAAAGGAAATGATGTATGGATATTCATCAGGTGATGGAGCGATGAGAGTGACAGAAGAGGAATTGTATCAGGCAAGAAATGAGAATGTGAAAGAATCATGGAAATCATACGGGTTGGCTGATTCAGAAATTGATTATTGGCAGGAGAAGGAGAATCGTCTTCTAAAACCTTTTACCTATGAATATTCACATGGATATCAGGATCTGATCAGTATGTCAGGAGTCTACAGAGTGTGTCTTTTAGTCACATTTTTGATTGCGATATGTATGAGCGGAGTGTTTACGGAAGAACACGGGAGAAAGACCGATCAATTAATTTTATGCAGCAAGCTTGGAAGAAAGCAGATTTATTTTGCTAAAATTGCGGCAGGAAGCTTGTTTTCATTAGCTGTAACAGGCATTTTGCTGTTATGTGGAGTATTTACATCATTGTTTATGTATGGAACAGATGGTTTTAGTGCTGCGATACAGCTGATGGCACCTCATTATTCAATGATTCTTTCAATAGGTGATGTATTTTTGATTATGTCAGGTATTTTGCTGCTGGCTTCTATATTAATGAGTATTTTTACTATGGTGTTATCAGAAATTACAAGAAGCAATATTGCTTCTATGGCAGTGGTTATAGCTTTTATGTTTGCAGCAAGGCTGGTTACGATTCCATATGTGTATCGGGTGGTTTCTCAAGCATGGAATATGATACCGATTAATTTACTGAAATTTGATGCAGGATTCTGGGATTTGAGACTTATTTCTATATTTGGAATAAAATTGACGCTGTGGCAGTTTGCGCCGCTGATCTATGTGGTATTTGGAATTTTAATCATGCTGGCTGGTAAAAGGATATATTGTGGATACCAGGTAGATGGACGATAAAATTGTGAATATCAGGCAGTTTATGTGCATAACGAGGCTATCTTATTTAATGATAGTTTATAAGTACCTAACTTCCAATGGGCCGGATGCCGTTACATTTTACAGCACAGCCGCTTTTTGGCTGGGGTGTGAAATGTAACAGCGGATGAAAAATTATCATTTTATGTGTATATGATTGACACTGATATTATTTAATTATATTATATAATTGGTACAACATCCAAGAAGCACACTTTCGTTTTTTCGTGGAGTCGATATTTTATAAGTGCAGTACACTATGAGAACATATGGAATCATTCGTGCTGTATCAAGGATATAGCGCTTGATTATATTATATGAGGGAGGTATTAATTATGAATCATTCAGCAGTTAGTCATGAAGCGGGGACAGACATATGGAACCTGGAGTTTTCACAGGATGATAATTTTTTTGGACAGATGCTTGCCGATTATAAGAAAATGGGTGCTTACGCGATTGAAATTTCCCTTATCGATGGAACAAAATTTAAGCTTCTGCTAGAGGATTTGTACATTTATTTATGCAGTCAGGTGTATATACCGGGATTTGCAGTGGAAGTAAGGGATACCCCGGATGGACAGATTCGATATTATAAGCCTGACAGGTATTATTATTATAATCAGGCAAAAGAGAAGAAAGTAATTCCAGAAAATAATTTTATAGATCTTATTCAGGAAGAAATCAAAGATTTTAAAAACAGCCGTGATTTTAAAAGCAATTATGTATTTCCTTCGAATAAAGAAATCTATTCTTTTATTATAAAAAAATTTTATCCGAATAAAGATAAAATCTACAAAAAATGGAATAAAGTCTCTTATAAGATTATCAATAATTTTGTGATGGTCAATATAGCAGTATTTGATATTAATGGTGAGGATAATTATAGTGATTATGATATTACGATTGATGCAAAAGTGCCGGTAAAAGATTATGAGAATAATTTCTGCTTTAATCTGAACTGTATTGCATCAATTAAGCCGTATTCAGACCAGACGATTGATGTCAGAAGAATTATGGATCAGGATTTTATGGAAGCGATCAGAGAATATGAGGATAATAAGTAAATCAGAGTTATTTATGGAAGCGGTCAGAGAATGTAAGGGTAATAAGTAAACAGAATTATTTATGAAAGCGGTCAGAGAATATAAGGGCAATAAGTAAACAGAGTTATTAGGTTTAAGAAGTGCTGAGTGGCGGATTAGGTGAGTGCTGATCCGCCGCTTTTTTCTGCGAAGCAACATTTTTCTCATTTTTTTTAATTTCATTAATTAGAATACTTGAAATCATGGAGTAATGTGATATATGATAAAACTGATGAAAAAATAAGGAGATGAGCATGATGCAGTACTGGATGTCTTATGTTATTTTAGTGATTGGTTTTGCACTTCTTACAAAGGGGGCAGATTTTTTTGTAGAAGGTGCGGCAGCAGTTGCAAAAAAACTAAAAGTGCCCGCTTTTATTATCGGGATGACTATTGTTGCGATGGGGACAAGTGCGCCAGAATGTGCGGTCAGTGTTACAGCGGCATTGAAAGGCAATAATCAGCTGGCAGTAAGTAATGCTGTGGGTTCTAATATTTTTAATCTTATGGTAGTCTGTGGAGCATGTGCTTTGGTAGTGCCATTAGCTGTAAAGACGAGTGTATTAAGAAGAGAATTCCCGTTTTCTATACTTGTGGCTGTTCTGCTGCTGGCAGTAGGGATGGCTGGAATGGAAATCGGGCGCGGGGATGGTATTTTATTGCTGACCGTATTTGTGGTATTTTTATACTGGATGGTGAGAACTGCTATAAAAGCGCGAAGTCAGCAGGAAAGTGTGCAAAAGGAAGAGCAGGACGGTATGGATGAGGATGTGCGTGACTTGTCTGCAATACGCTGTATCATCTATATTATCGGCGGATTGGCAGCTATTGTCCTGGGCGGCGACTGGGTAGTGGATGGAGCGTCTGTGATCGCGCAATCTTTTGGGATGAGTCAGAATCTGGTTGGATTGACAGTTGTAGCTTTTGGCACATCTCTTCCCGAACTGGTAACATCATTTACGGCAGCGAGAAAAAATCAGTCTGATATGGCGCTTGGCAATGTCATTGGTTCAAATATCTTTAATGTGCTATTAATACTCGGTCTTGCGGCAGCGATTAGTCCAATGACATTTAATATGGAAAATGTGATTGATACGATCATATTGGTTATTATGAGTATAGAAGTATACTTTTTTTCAAGAAAGGATCATGATATTAGGAGATCGGAAGGAATTATGATGTTGGCTGAATATGCTGCTTATGTAGTGTATATTTGCGTAAGGTAGTATCTGGTCTGCATCTGACTCTTATCATAGTCTGATGTGTAGATGTGTGTTAAAAGTAGTATACTTGGATTGTTAAAGCTATAAAAAGAAAATAAATGAGAATTATATAGATGAAAACTGGAATAAAAGAAACAGTAATAAAAGAAATATGTCTGCTTGTTGTAAAATATCAGAAAGATAAGGTCATTTTATTTGATTCAATATTTTAGATTTTGCTTTTAGTAATGAATTTATAATGAGCGGGATGATTGATAAATTTTTCATACCGTTTGAATTAAAAACAGTATGACTTTTTTCCTTGCAAAAAGCATATGTGCATATTATAATGGCATATATGTAAAAATGACGAAGCAGTACACCGCATTTCACTTTGCAGTGCGTAAAGGAAGGAAAATGCAGAAAGGATGGGTAATATGGAACTATTTGACAAATTAGGCGATACGTTGGTATCAGTATCTAAAGATGCAACACAGAAAGCGAAAGACATCTCTGAGCTGGCAAGAATCCGTATGGAGATACATTCTAAACAGGATTATATCAATAAGCTGTATCAGGAAATAGGAAGGCTGTATTTTGAAGCACATAAAGATGATGAACAGCAGGAGTTTGAAGATGAGATTACACTGCTGAAGGATTCACAGGAAGTCCTGGAAGATCTGAAAAGACAGAAAAATCAGCTGAAGGGTACAATAAAATGCGATAACTGTGGGCAGGAAATGCCGTCGGATGCGGATTTCTGCAGTAAGTGCGGCTCGAAGCTGGAGAAGACGAAGAAGGAAGAGGAAGTCGTAATAGATCCTGAAAGTGAAGAGTCAGCAGAAGACAGCACGGCACAGTCAGAATCTGCAGAAGACAGCGCGACACAGTCAGATGGCGAGGCAGTAGAAAATAGCGCGGTACAGACAGAAAATGAAATTCAGGCAAAGTAGTGAAGCATCGGAAATGAAGAGAAGTCAGTAGAAATATAGACGAAAATTAGGTTTGTATTTAGTAAGTACTATGAACAATAATTAATAGAAGTTATTCATGGCAATAGAAAGTCCGCGGAGCGTACTTTCTATTGTTTGCAATAAGTGAATACTTTCTATTATTTATTGTTTGATCAAAAGAAAGGTTGATAAGAATCGGATATGAGCAGTAAGGGAAAATTTTATATGACAACGGCGATTGCATATGCATCAGGAAAACCGCATATTGGCAATACTTATGAGATTATACTGGCAGACGCGATTGCGCGTTTTAAGAGGCAGGAAGGGTATGATGTATTTTTCCAGACAGGGACGGACGAGCATGGCCAGAAAATCGAACTGAAGGCACAGGAAGCAGGGATTACACCAAAAGAATATGTAGATAAAGTCGCTGATGAGATCAAAAGAATATGGGATTTGATGAATTGCTCTTATGATAAATTTATCCGAACAACGGATGAATCCCACGAAAAGCAGATTCAGAAGATTTTTAAAAAATTATATGATAAGGGTGATATTTATAAAAGTTCTTATGAAGGACTGTATTGTACGCCGTGCGAATCTTTTTGGACGGAGTCTCAGCTGGTGGATGGAAAATGTCCTGACTGCGGGCGTGAAGTAAAGCCTGCAAAGGAGGAAGCATATTTCTTTAAAATGAGTAAATATGCGGACAGACTCATTGCTCATATTAATGAGCATCCAGAATTTATACAGCCGGTATCCAGAAAAAATGAGATGATGAATAATTTCCTGCTGCCGGGGCTTCAGGATCTATGTGTATCCAGAACCTCTTTTAAATGGGGAATTCCGGTGGATTTTGATGATAAGCATGTGATTTATGTATGGCTGGATGCGCTGGCAAACTATATTACTGGTATTGGTTATGAATGCGATGGAAATTCGACAGAGCAATTCGCAAAAGACTGGCCGGCTGACCTGCATTTGATTGGGAAGGATATTATCCGGTTTCATACGATTTACTGGCCTATTTTTCTTATGGCTTTGGATCTGCCGCTGCCGAAACAGATTTTTGGTCATCCGTGGCTGATTCAGAGTGATGGCAAGATGAGCAAGTCAAAAGGCAATGTACTGTACGCAGATGAGTTATCAGACTTTTTTGGAGTGGACGCGGTTCGATTTTTTGTGCTGCATGAGATGCCGTTTGACAATGATGGGCTGATTTCCTGGGAGCTGATGGTAGAACGCCTGAATTCTGAACTGGCGAATACGCTTGGCAATCTGGTAAACCGGACGATTTCTATGAGCAACAAGTATTTTGGCGGCATTGTAGAGTCTACGGGTGTGACAGATGAAATGGATGCAGATTTAAAAGCTGTTGTAACAGGTACGGCTGGAAAGGTGACAGCTAAAATGTCAGATCTGCGTGTAGCTGACGCTATTACAGAAATATTTAATCTGTTTAAACGCTGTAATAAATATATTGATGAGACGACTCCGTGGATTCTTGCAAAAGAGGAGTCTTCTAAGCCGCGTTTGTCAGAGGTAATGTATAATTTAGTGGAAAGCATTACGATTGGGGCGACTTTATTGCAGAGCTTTATGCCGGATACTGCTGAGAAGATTTTTGCGCAGCTGAATACATGCAGCGTACCGTTTGAATGTCTGGAGTCATTTGGAAACTATAAAAGTGGCACAAAAGTGACAGCTAAGCCTGAGATTTTGTTTGCCAGACTGGATATCAATGAAGTCATGGAGCGTGTGAATGTGCTTCATCCGGCTGCTGAAGCAAAGGAAGAGGCAGCAGTGGAAGAAAACTGTGAAAATGTGATTGATATAGAACAAAAAGATGAGATTACATTTGATGATTTTGAAAAAATGCAGTTTCAAGTAGGTGAGATTATTGAGTGTAAAGCTGTGGAAAAGTCTAAGAAGCTGCTGTGCTCACAGGTAAAAATAGGAAGCCAGGTAAAACAGATCGTATCTGGAATCCGTAAGCACTATACGCCGGAAGAAATGGTTGGAAAAAAAGTAATGGTATTGGTTAACCTAAAACCGGCAAAACTGGCTGGGGTATTGTCAGAGGGAATGTTACTGTGTGCAGAAGATGCAGACGGCAGGCTTGCGTTGATGACGCCGGATCGGCCGATGCCTGCTGGGGCGGAGATCTGTTAAGGCAGATTCATGTGGAATGTATGACCGCAATTTCATCCGACATGTATAAAGTCAAAAAACGGAAAGCTGAACGGGTAGTATAACCAAAATGGCAGGCCGGGAATCTTAATAGGTTCTCGGCCTTATTTAAAAGTATTTAACAACTTATGTGAGATATGTAGAATGCTAATTACAAGCAGCATCCAACGTTTCATTTTGGCTAGATGGACGGTTAGGCGGTAGAGTCACGTCAGAGCAGCAATGCTCTGTTGATCTGATAGATACCCTTGCTAAGAAAGGAGGGTGATAGAAGAAGTGACATTTTGCGAATTACTAATATTTACGTCAGTAACTGGCATTGTCAGCGGAGTAATATCAGCGTACATAGTAAGATTTCTGGATAGAGCACAAAAATAACCGCCGTGAGAAATAATGCGGTCATTTTTGTGTTAATATTCATTTATTAGCCATTAATCTACAAATTATGGCTCAATCGTCTAACGGTATAAATATTATATTAAAGGAATCATATGCTGTTGTCAATAAATATTTCTATTGTAATTTTCCCTATAACAATTTAGAATAATAGCTTAGGCAGTGCCTAAATGGATTGTTACAATTTATAAATAAAATAGTATTTAAAAGGGGTTCGTGATATGATATTTGAAACACATGCGCATTATGAAGATAAAAAATTTGATCTTGACAGGGATGAGCTGCTGACATCTATGTCTTTGAATGGAATCTCACCGATTGTCAATGTAGGCTCTTCGATAGAAACTACGAAGAAGAGTATCGAATTGGCAGAAAAATATGATTTCATCTATGCAGCTGTCGGCGTACATCCAAGTGATATTGAATGTCTGAGTGAAGATGGCATGGAATGGCTCCGCAGGCAGGCTGAACACCCGAAAGCTGTAGCCATTGGGGAGATTGGACTGGATTATTACTGGGATAAGGAGGAAGATGTGCAGGAGAAGCAGCGTTATTGGTTTCGAAGACAGCTGGAGTTGGCGAAGGATGCAGGGCTTCCGGTTATTATTCATTCCAGAGATGCCGCAGAAGATACGCTGTCGATTATGAGGAATGCATATGAAATGCAGATCACAGGTGTCATTCACTGCTTTTCTTATTCAGCAGAAATCGCACAGGAATATGTAAAAATGGGGTATTATATTGGTGTGGGCGGTGTCGTCACATTTAAAAATGCGAAAAAGCTCAAAGAAGTTGTGGAAAAAATCCCTTTGGGAAAAATATTGCTAGAGACCGACTGCCCGTATATGGCGCCAGAGCCGTTTCGGGGGAAACGGAACAGTTCAATTTATCTTACTTATGTAGCAGACAAAATAGCGGAACTAAAGGACGTGACGCGGCAGGAGGTAATCGATGTGACAAGGCAGAATGCGTACCATATGTATCGAATAGAAGAATAACGTGCATGTGCAATCTACGCACCACCAAGAATAAAAGTCATGAGCGCATACGGATCCATGGATTAAAATCGCTTCACAATGGGACTTTCATAGTAAGAATAAGGATTAAGAAAAAATGGGAGATTTGATACGGCCGCAGAATACGATCGCGGTATTACAAAAAAATAATTTTCGTTTTCAGAAGAGATTTGGACAGAATTTTTTGATTGACGGCCATGTGATGGATAAAATTATAGCGGCTGCCAATGTAGAGAAGGATGATTATGTCTTGGAAATAGGGCCGGGAATCGGTACTATGACTCAGTTTTTATGTGAAAATGCTGGAAAGGTGGCAGCAGTAGAGATTGATCGCAGCCTGATTCCGATTCTGCATGATACACTGAGCAGTTATGACAATGTAGAAATCATACATAAAGATATTTTAAAGATTGATTTGAAGAACTTTATACAAGAAAAAAATGATGGAAGACCAATAAAAATTGTAGCGAATCTGCCTTATTATATAACAACGCCGATTATCATGGGACTTTTTGAAAATCATGTGCCGGCTGAGAGTATTACAGTAATGGTGCAGAAGGAAGTAGCTGAACGGATGAAGGCTGTGCCGGGCTCTAAGGATTATGGCTCTCTGTCGCTTGCTGTGCAGTATTATGCCAGTCCGCAGATCGCTGCCAATGTGCCTCCGAATTGTTTTATGCCTCGACCAAAGGTCGGGAGTGCTGTGATCTGCCTGCAATGTCATGACAGGCCGCCTGTGCAGGTAAAAAATGAAAAGATCTTATTCGAAATCATCAGGGCTGCTTTTAATCAGCGCAGAAAGACGCTGCTAAATGCTTTGTATCATAATATGCAGATGGAATTAACAAAAGAGGAGATTCTAGAAAAGATCATCAAACTAGGTGTTCCACAGACTGTACGTGGTGAGGAGCTGACGTTGGAACAGTTTGCAAGGCTTGCTGATCTTTTTGAGGAAAGATAGTGAAAGGTAATTCGTAATATTTGGCGATCAGCTATCATATATTGATAGTATGATGGAAAAAATAAAAACTTTGTTATCATTAATCATAATTATTATATGTCTGCCATATTTAGTCACATTTGTAGTACAAGGCGATTTCTTTAATGATTCAGATCAGGAAGAGGAAGCAGGGAAAATAGCAGATGAGGATACAGAGAGGCTGATTTTAATACTTGCAGCGGAAATGCCGGCTGTCTATGAGGAAGAAGCACTCAAAGCGCAGGCTGTCATCGCGCGGACCAATCTTGCATATGCGCAGGAAAACGATCAGGCAGAACCAGAAGGAATATCAAGAGATGATTTAAGAGAGCAGCTGGGTGCGGAAGAATATCAAAAAAGGTATGAGAAGTTAAAAAGCTGTATTGAAAAGACAGCAGGAGAAGTCGTTACTTGTCGTGAGAAGATTGTATACCTGCCTTATCATTTTGTGAGTGCAGGTAAGACCAGAGAGCTGTCAGATGAAGAACAAGAAGAGGCCATGCCATATTTAAAATCAGTATCCAGCTCAAATGACCTGCGCAGTGAGCATTTTTTGAAGATAGAGTTTTTTAGTAAAAAGCAGTATCGAAACAAGCTGCGCGCTGCATATCCAGATCTGGAATTTCCGGAAGAGGATTTGGAAAAAATGTCGTCTGTTGTCAAACGCGACAATGCTTCTTATGTGTTAAATGTCAGTCTGCCAGGGAAAAAAATAAGCGGAGAAGAATTTAGAAGAGTATTTTCACTGAATTCTGCTTGTTTTTCGATCAAAGAGATAGATGGGCAGGTGCGTATCGTTACGAAAGGGTATGGGCAGGGATATGGCATGAGTCAGTATGGTGCGAATGAGATGGCGAAGGAAGGGAGCAGTTATAGGGAGATTTTGGAATATTATTACAGCGGGATTGATCTTTGAAATTTCTAAGATAAATATATTGATTTTGTTTACTTTTAAAATAAAGTTGATATAATATAAACAGAAGGAGGGTGATGGGATGTTCAGTAAAAATTTAAAATATTACAGATTAAAGAAAAATATGAATAAGAAAGAACTTGCTTCTTTAGTTGGTGTAACTCCCATGGCCATCAGTCATTATGAGAACGGCATGAGAAGGCCAGGAATGGAAGTAGTAAAGGCGCTTGCAAAGGCTTTGGATGTCAGGGTTGCAGATTTCTTGAATAGTCGTAATAAAAATCTGGTATTTATGCATGGTGAGTTTAGAAAAGGAAGCAGATTGACTGAAAAACAGCAGGAATATGTTCGAGAGTCAGTTGAAGAATACATGAGCAGATTTTATACGATTGTTGATATTTTGGGCGGAGAAGTGCTGCCGGAAGCTCCTGCATGTCATGGTGTGTGCTTGTCTAGCAATAGCGAAGATGAGAGGTATCATTCTTTTGACAGGTGATGAACCTCTTAGGAAAGCTGCAAAAGCTGAAGGCGTACAAGTTATGGGAACGATAGGAATTTTGGATCAGCTGTTTGAAGGACAGTATATTGATTTGAATGAATTTCGACATTGTATGAATGAATTACTAAAACATAACAATGGAAAGGTACGGCTGCCGGAAAATGAGTTAATAAAGCGATTGCAGAAGTATGATGGGTAGGCTATCTCTTATAGACACAAGAGATAGCCCTTTTAAATTCTATTAAAAATGTCTACACCATCCAGATCTGGAAAAAAATTTTATAATGAATTCTGTATAGATACATGTTTTCAGGTAACACTATCTCTAAAAATATAACATGCCCAAGCGGTTATATGGCCCAAGGGTGTAGAAGGTGGATGGTGTTGAGATGAAAAGAAACAGATTTCGAAGATTTTTTCAGCAGAAACAATATGCAATCGCCTCACTGATCTTGTTTGCAGCAATCGCAGCCATGACAGGCGTATATTTTTCAAACAGAATCACGAGCGAACGGCAGGAAGAGGAAATGGCTCAAAAAGAAGCCGAATTATCTGAATCATTAAATAATGAAAACAAAGATTTAGCTTCTCTGGATTCAGATAATATAAAAAATACCGATAAAGATAATACTGATAATATTGATAAAGACACAAAGGATACGGAGAATAAAGATTCCAATAATACTCAGGATAATCCACAAGAAGATGTCGCAAGTGTAACAGCTGTCATCAAGCCGCAGGAAACAAAAGATCGTACGCAAAAGGAACAGACCAAAGCCAATCAGGAAAATACAGAGACTAAGAATCAGAAAACAGATGTACAGTCAGAGCAGAAAAATCAGAACGATACATCTGGAGAACAGAATGCAGAACAAAAAGAGGATACTGCGACGCAGGGAAAAGCAGCGTCTGTGGAAGCTTTACATTTTTCACCAGAGTCGGATCTGGGATGGCCGCTGCAGGGTGATGTGATCTTAAATTATAGTATGGATCAGACTGTCTATTTTGCGACTCTTGAACAGTATAAATATAATCCGGCATTAATTATAGCAGGAAAAGTAAATGATCCGGTACAGGCAGCCGCTACGGGCAAGATTACAGATATATCTACGAATGAAGAAACCGGCGTGACAGTTACAATGGACCTTGGTGATGGATATACGGCGGTCTATGGACAGCTCAAAGAAGTGTTGTATAATGAAGGAGCGATCGTTGAGACGGGCAATACGATTGGATATATTGCGGAGCCGACGAAATATTACTCTGTAGAGGGCAGTAATCTATTCTTTGAATTGAAAAAAGATGATCAGCCTGTGAATCCAATGCAGTTTATTGAATAAACCATTAGCACAAATGATGAAGACGGCATATAATAAAATGTAACGACCAATCAGGAATGAAACAATGACATTCAGACAACGCCGGCTAGGATACAATGTAAGTGAAGTACACAGTGTACCGGCTAGGCTGTAAAATTAGAATTTGCGCAAAGCAGCCGTACACAAATTGGTCGATTGCATATAAGAAATATAGGAGTCCGGCAATTACAATCTGGCTTAGTACTCTGCCAGACTGTAACGTGCGTTAGGACTCCTTACATAAATTTATAATTGGTATTGTATATAGAGGTTGCTAATACGATGGAAACTCGAAATTATACTTATATTGTAGAATGCAGTGACGGGAAGCTGTATACTGGCTGGACAAACTGTATCGAAAAGCGTCTGATCCAGCATAACAGCGGCAGAGGCGCAAAATTTACCCGCTGCAGAATCCCGGTACAGCTGCGTTATTTAGAAATATCTGAAACAAAATCAGATGCTATGAAGCGTGAAGCGCAGATCAAACAGATGAGCCGTTCACAGAAAGTAAAGCTGATTGCTGAAGGGCATCTGAAAAAAATTTTGGAAGAAAATAACATTAACATTTGACAATTCTATTTTGTTTTGTTATTATGAAAACCGTTGCAGTTTATCGAAAACATATATCAAAACATAGATGAAAAACAATTACGTATATCATGGATATGTTTGACACATAAAGAAGGAGAATACATGAAATTTGATGAATTAGAAATATCGCCAGTCATCATGCGCGGGATTACAGAGATGGGATTTGAAGAGGCGACGCCGATCCAGGCAAAAGCAATTCCGGCTATGATGGAAGGCAAGGATGTAATCGGACAGGCTCAGACCGGAACCGGTAAGACAGCAGCCTTTGGAATACCGATACTACAAAAAGTAGATGCTGACAGTAAGAATACGCAGGCAGTGATCTTATCTCCGACCAGAGAGCTGGCGATTCAGGTAGCGGATGAGCTTCGAAAGTTAAGTAAATATATGAGCGGGATAAAAGTGCTGCCAGTATATGGAGGACAGGAAATTACAAAGCAGATTCGTTCATTAAAAGATGGATGTCAGATCATCGTAGGTACGCCGGGTCGTGTGATGGATCATCTGCGCAGGAAGACCGTGCGGTTTGAGCATGTGAATATGGTGGTTCTGGATGAGGCAGATGAGATGCTGGACATGGGATTTCGGGAGGATATCGAGACGATTCTTGATTATATCACAAACGAGCGGCAGACAGTATTGTTTTCAGCGACGATGCCAAAGCCGATTTTGGAGATTACCGATAAGTATCAGCATGACGCAGTTACGATTAAAATCGTGAAAAAGGAACTGACGGTTCCAAGCATCGAGCAGTATTATTATGATGCCAAAAGGCGTGATAAAGTAGATATGCTGACAAGACTGCTGGATTATTATAATCCAAAGCTGTCGTTAATTTTCTGTAATACGAAGCGGCGTGTCGACGAATTGACAAAGGAGCTGTCTGACAGAGGATACTTTGCAGAAGGGCTTCATGGAGATATGAAACAGCAGCAGCGTGACCGCGTGATGAAGAATTTCCGAGCCGGCAAGACGGAAATACTGATTGCGACAGACGTAGCTGCAAGAGGAATCGATGTAGACGATGTAGAAGCAGTATTTAATTATGACCTGCCGCAGGATGATGAATACTATGTACACCGGATCGGCAGAACCGGACGAGCTGGCAGGACAGGAATGGCTTTTTCATTTATCAAAGGAAAAGAAGTCTACAAGCTGAAGGAAATCGAGCGTTACTGTAAGACAAAGATCCTTGCGCGCAAGCTGCCGTCTATGGATGATGTCACAGTCATAAAGACAGAAAAAATCATGGAACAGCTTGAAAATATCATGGAAGAAAATGATCTGTCCCGTATGATTGACCTGATTGAGGAAAAAATTAACGAAGCTGATTATACAGCGATGGATATAGCAGCAGCTTTTCTGCGTCAGGCATTATATGGTTATGAAGAAGAGCAGCGTTCAAATGACGATTTGTTCGACTTTGGAGATACTGGTGCGGAAGAGGGAATGGTAAGGCTGTTTATCAATATCGGGAAAAACCAGAGAGTACGTCCAGGCGACATATTGGGCGCTATCGCGGGAGAATCGGGAATATCCGGGGATTTAGTCGGCGCAATCGATATGTATGACAAATATACGTTTGTCGAAGTGCCGCGTGAATACGGCAAAGATGTGCTTAGGGCGATGTCAAAGGCAAAGATCAAAGGAAAATCGATCAATATCGAGCCAGCGAATCAAAAATAGTTATGAACAGTTCAGCCTTCTATTCCAAAACGATGGAAAAAACTGTTAAAATAAAGGTTGCTGTACGCTCTGAGGGCTTGTAAATATATTATAAAATTTTTAAAAAATGTAAAAAAAATGTTGTAATAAGTTTTGAAAGAGAGTATAATGATAAAGCAACGATAAAAATACCCATTGTGGGTAAAAAATGTGAGGAGGATGATGATGAAGAAGAATCTCATGAAAAAAGTGTTTGCAGTTACTTTATCCGTTGCAATGGCATGCTCTATAATTCCAGCAACTAACCCTGTGACTGCATCCGCGGCAGCGTCAGTAAAACTGAAAGCGTCTACTAGTAAGACACTGACAGTTGGACAGAAATCTAAATTGACGCTGAAAAACAACACCAAAAAGTGGAAAGTTGTTAAAGCTACATCTAGCGCAAAGAAAGTCGTTAAGGTGTACAAGACAGCAAATAAGTACGCAAAGGTAAAAGGCAAGAGTGAAGGAAAGGCAGTTATTACAGTAAAAGTTAAATCAGCTCAGACAAACAAAACAAAGAAGCTGAAAATGACATTTAATGTAAAAGATAATACTACACCGACACCAACACCGGATCCTACACCAGATCCAACACCGGTTCAGACAGACGCAACTGTTAAGAATCAGGAAGAACTGGATGCTGCTTTAGCTGATTCTAATATCACGAAGATTACAGTAGCTACAGAAGATGAAGCTAAATTTGTAATCAAAGAAGGTTCTTACTCAGCTGTAGATTTGACAGTAAATGCTCCAAAGGCTGATGTTGAGAACAGTGCTACATTTAAGAGCATTACGATCAATGCAATCAAAGACGAGACTTGGGTTGAGAAAGCAAAAGGTAATGCAATCAAATTGTTAGCAAAGCTTGCTAGAATCATTGTTGACAAAGATGCTTCTTTAAGCAAACTTGAAATTCTTACAACTGATTCTGAGATTAAGCTGACAGTAAATGGTGAAGTTGCAAATCTTGCAATTTCTGCAAAGACTGCTCTTACAATCGACGGCGACTCCAAAGCACCTATTAAGACAGAAGTTGGTTCAGCTGCAAAAGGTACTAAGGTAGACACAAAGGTACCTGTTGATGTAGCGGCAAGTGCAGATATGGATCTGAATCTTCAGGAAGGCGCTGAAGGAAGTAAGTTAACATTTGCAGCAGCTGATATTAACGTAGCAGTTGATAATAAGACAAAAGAGGCTGTTCAGATTACTAAGTTTGATAAGACAACAGATAAAGTAAATGCTGGACAGAAGAAGACAGTTACTTCTCCTTCTAAGGGTGGCAATACAACAACGAATCCTGTTTATCCGGGTTCTGGCAGCTCCACTAATAAGTTTGCTGCTTCTGATAAGCCAATTTTAACAGATGCTAAAATTGCTACAGGTGCTTCTATTACAGTAACATCAGGAGGTTCAGGAGTAATTAGTGGCGGTTCATTAACATTTACTGTACAGGGTATCACAAATACTTCTGGTTCTGCAATGGAATGCTCAGCAATGATTACATCTGACGCGGGAATGAGAAGATATATACCTTGGGTAACTTATAATAGTGATCAAACAGCAGCTTTCAAAACAGCAGCTTCCAAGAAAGAAGATGCTAAGGTGGTAGGAAGTGCTACATTTACTGTAAATGATCTTGATTCATGTAATGGTACAATTAATATAGATCTTTCAGTTAGAATTAAAGAAACAGCTACAACATTAGCAAGTGCTTCAGAATCAATACCTCTTAAGATTACGATGGCTCCTCCAACAGATTTCACGGAGAAAGATACGGTATATACTTATAGAACAGAGGCAGAGGCAGTTGAGGCTAACGCTTTACCTTATGCTAAATATGCTGGTGGTAAAAGTTACAAGTATGACGAAGGCGAGTGGGTAGAGAAGAAATAACCATAATGTAGTTATGTTATTGTTAATGTAGTATACAAAGGTGCAGGTATTGTCAGAGATGATAGCCTGCATCTTTTTTGTATTTTATATTTCTTTTAAGGTAGAGAGCTATTGGATAACAATCAGCAAAAAATATATCGTTAGACTAAGAATCGATAGAGAGGTCATTAAGTTATAATATAAAGTACATAGTATAATATCTGAATAGGTATGCATAACTTATTGACAGTTATATTGAGGCAATTAGAATGTCTAACATGATATCTGGCAGGGTTGATGGTTGTGAGAGTAAAGGCAATGATGCTTAAGTAAAGGTAAACATGATGTAATGTCAAAAGCACCACTAGGGAGGACGGGGATGTGCAGAATATTTATATTATAATTGGAAGAAAAAATTGCAGAACCTATTAAAAAAGAGGGTGCCGAAATGGTATCTTCTTTTTATTGGAAAAATATAGCTGATTACTCTTGCTTTTCTAATTGATAGTTATTATAATATAACTATATAATTTAGGAAATATTATTAATATATAATTATATAATTACAAGAAAATAATTAAAGTGTGGAGCAATTTTATGTCTATTGTAAATGATGAACAGATCATTAAGATTCTGCGGAAATATAACCCATGGTGGCGCAGTCCGTCTGCAGTCAAGGAGGAAAGCAGGCCTCAGAAACGGCTTGCGTATTATGAAGCGCTGAAGATCATTAAGCATAAGACAATAAGACGGTTTGCAGTGCTGTCTGGAGCAAGGCGGGTCGGCAAGACGACGATTTTATACCAGATGATAGACCATTTGATTGATGAAGGAATCAATCCTAAAAATATTTTATACGTATCATTTGATAATCCGATAATAAAGCTTGTCAATGTAGAAGCTGTTCTTTCAATTTATGAGACGATCTATCCATTAGAAGGAATACGCTATATATTCTTTGACGAAATCCAATATACGGATCATTGGGAATTGTGGATGAAGGTCATTTACGACAGCAGGAAGGAGCTGCGTCTGACTGCAACAGGCTCTGCAAGTCCTATACTGGAAAAAGGTACAGCAGACAGCGGCACGGGCAGATGGAGTGTTTTGAGGATCCCGACAATGTCTTTTTATGAGTACTGCAGAATCCTTCAGCTGGAAGAGCCAAATCTGCTTGATAGACTAAGGCTTACAGAGCTTGTAAAAATGAATGATTCTGAGCTGGGCGATCTAATGGAGCGTTTTGTTCCTTTGTCAGGGCATTTTAACCGCTACCTGATGATTGGAGGTTTTCCAGAGCTTGTATTGTCAGATGATGATGTATATGCGCAGAGGATGCTGCGAGAGGATGTAGTAGAAAAGGTAATTAAGAGAGACGTGCTTACCCTGTTTAATATTCGAAGTCCGCTTTTAATGGAAAAACTATTTTTATACCTATGCATGAATTCGACAGAGATTTTTAGCATAACTACCGCTGCGAAGGAAATGGAAAATACTTCTGTTGCTACAATTGACAGCTATATTGAAGCGCTTAGAATGTCTAACCTGATCTATCTGGCAAAGCCGATGGATGTGGGGAGCAAAGGCGCATTAAAGGGAAAACCTAAAATCTTTATTGCTGATGCAGCGATACGAAATGCGGTATTGATGATTGACGATGTATTGTCTGATGAAAAAGAGCTTGGTGTTATGGTGGAAACAGCTGTGTATAAGCATATGGTGTCTTTTTATCAGAGTAGTACAGCACAGATTGGTTATTTTAGAAAGGCAAAGGACAATCAAAAGGAAGTTGATGTGGTGATCGAGCTGCCCCGTGAGAAAATTCTTTGTGAGGTCAAGTATAGGGGAAATTCACATATTTCGGCTGCTGACGCCATTGTTGATTTATGCAGGGATGAAAAATCGAAGGTTACAAATGCTTTTCTGATAACAAAGCAGCTGGATGATTTTGGTATTACAAAGCACGAAACGAAAGTACCGATTCTGCGTATACCAGCGATAGCGTTCCTTTATCTTTTGGGCAGGGCGGAAGCAGATGGGCAGAATGGTAAATTGTAATATGAATAAAGAAATTAACATTTTTTATTGCCAGTATTTCATACAGTGATTTTCTGTCATTTCACCGTGATTAATCAGAAGATACTTCGCTTTCTGTAAAGCCAAAGAAAGCGAAGTATCTTCTGATGTCGTTGTGATAACCTTTAAATTATTTAAATCAGAGAAAATGGATTCCTTACCTATTCTTGTGATTCCGGTCAGCAGGCCGCGTTCTAGAAATGGATTTGACTTAAATGTCAGATTAAATAAACCACTCATGAAGGAGGCCATTTTGTTCCAGTAGCCACATGAGTAAGCTTCCTGCATCGGTGTGTCATATTCATCCAGCATAATGATTGCTTTTTTACCATAATATCTGGTTAAATATTCAGAAAGATAATTAATGGAAGAGCCTATATCTTCTTCTTGTAAGCCGTCAGATAGAATTAAAAAATAATTGTCTTTCTCACTCTGTGACAGAGCCGCTGACTCTGTCAAATAAATATGTCTCTGGTATTCGCGGATAATTAACTTACCGATTTCCCTGCACGCTTTTTTATAGCTGTCTTTTTTAATTCCGGCAAAACTCAGGAAAATTACGGGATAAGTGCCTTGTAGATTTCTATATTTCTCATCCTTCCAAATGGAAAGACCGTCGAATAAAGCAGCCTGATCTTTATGCTTGATAGAAAAAAATAGTCTATGGTGCTCATAGTCAGAGTTTTACCGAATCTTCTTGGGCGGGTTATCAGAGTTACTTTGGCTTTATTTTCCCACCATTCTTTAATAAAATTGGTTTTATCTATATAAAAACAGTTTTCATCTCTAATTTCGTCGAAATACTGTGCGCCTACTGCTACTGCCCTTGCCATGTTACTTTCTCCAATCTTGATATAATTATGAATGATAAAATGTAAAGCCTGACGATGACCACAAGTTAGGAAATGGATCAAGCTGCGGTCTTTCATCAGATCAATATATATGAAATAGCCGCCACTGTGCGAATAGCGACGGCTGATTCCCTATGAGGTTTTTAAATTGATTAGTGAAAGGGTAGAGTTGTTTTTAGAGTTTCTTTTATTTATTTTCAATATAGCATATAAGAAAAGTGTTTTCAAGTCTGCTTTACAATTTTATTTTAATTCTTCTTCAAAAGCGAATTGTCTTCGATTTTTGTCAAAAAATATAAATTTACAAAAGATTTATAATATTTCTTTCCAGAAATGGTTTTGAAAAGATTAAAAGTATGATAAAATAAATCGTTATAAATGGAGAATTCAGTATTTGTGAAAAAAGGGAGATCATTACATGGGAAAATCAAAAGTTTATTATACTTCGTTTAAGACAGTCGGTCAGGAAAACCTTCTCGGTAAGCTGCGCAGGCTGATGATTACTGCGGGCATGAAAGAGATTGATTTTACAGATAAGTATGCAGCGATAAAGATTCATTTTGGAGAATACGGAAATCTGGCTTTTTTAAGGCCGAATTACGCAAAGGTCATGGCTGACCTTGTAAAGGAGTGCGGCGGAAGACCGTTTTTGACGGATTGTAATACATTATATGTGGGCAGCAGGAAGAACGCGATCGATCATTTAGAAACTGCATATATGAATGGATTTACGCCATATGCAACCGGATGTCATGTATTGATTGGAGATGGATTAAAGGGAACGGATGAGACGCTGGTTCCGATTGACGGGGAGTATGTAAAGGAAGCGAAGATCGGTTCTGCGATTATGGCAGCGGATGTGATTTTGTCCCTGACTCATTTTAAAGGGCATGAGATGGCAGGATTTGGAGGAGCTTTGAAAAATCTGGGGATGGGATGTGGTTCCAGAGCTGGTAAGATGGAAATGCACAGTGACGGCAAGCCGAAGGTAGTGAACACAGATGAATGTATCGGCTGCGGGAGCTGTCTGAGAATCTGCGCGCATGGAGGGCCGATTATTGAAAACAAAAAAGCCCGTATCGATCATGATAAATGCGTGGGCTGCGGCAGGTGTCTGGCTGTCTGCCCGAAGGATGTGATTGCATCAGATTTTGATGATTCGATTGCTAGGCTGAACTGCAAGATGGCAGAGTATAGTCTGGCAGTGTGCAAAGACCGGTCGAATTTTCATGTATCCTTGGTATGTGATGTATCACCGAATTGTGACTGCCATGCAGAAAACGATATTCCTATTATCCCGGATGTGGGGATGTTTGCTTCTTTTGATCCGGTTGCGCTGGATGTGGCATGTGCAGATGCTGTAAATAAAATGCCTGTGGTAGAAGGCAGTATTTTAAGTGAAAATATTAAGTCGGATCCACAGCATAATGAGCAGCATGACCATTTCCATATGACTCATCCAGATACAGAATGGAGATCTTGTATAGATCATGCAGTAAAGATCGGGCTTGGCTACGATGAATATGAATTAATAGAAATTTAAATAGCGCTGAATGAATGCAGTGTGATGAATCAGCCTAATTTTTATAAGTATGCAGATGCTGGATCATGATAGGTGCAGTGTGATGAATCAGTACAATTTTTATAAGTGTGCAGATGTTGGATTATGATAAATGCAGTGTGTGGTTAATCGGCGTAATTTTTATAAGTATGCAGATATTGAATCATGATAAATGCAGTAAATGATGAATCAGCATAGTTTTTATGAGTGTATAGATGGTGTATCATTATATGTAGAAATTAAAAATTATCATCTGCCTATATTGTCAATCATGTGCAGAAGAGTATATTCACGAATGATAAATAAAAAAGAATCCACATCGTGAGTATGATACTCATGAGCGATATAATTTTCTGTATAGATTCAGATATTGATGCTCGTGAGTCGGCATTGTTGGCAAATTTTATTGCCCGTCAGTATATATTATTGAAAAATAAGTGCTTTTTTTCAATAATCAAAAATTATGAAAAAGAGGATTAGAAAGCATGTAATAGCTCAGTCAGACCTGTTGATCTTGTGCAGGCAGGAAGGTGCTTTAAGCGATAAAGTCTCATTGTAGATTATACGGCTGATCTGAGCTGGAAGGCAGGGCAGGAAATTGAGGGAGAAATTTGGATTAAAGAGTTTGCAAAATGAAATTAAGCTGGAACGTTTTCGAACGATGAGCGAGCCGGTATTAGTTTCAAAGACAAATGGAGTCAGCGGTAAGCTGTATATAGCATCAGAAATGGACCGTATGGATAAGATCGGGTATGACTGTGTAGCTGCTTGTGTAAATGACATGGCAGCGCTGGGGGCAGAGCCTTTGTTTTTCTATTCTAATATATCTTGTGTAAGGCCGAAGGCTGATAAGATCAGGATTATCGAGGATGGGATTACTGAAGCCTGTGAACAGGCCAAGCTGCAGTTTGCGGGCAGCGAGATCGTGGAGCTGCCGGATAAGTATGCATTTGACCAGTATGAGCTGGCAGGATTTATTGTTGGGATTGTAGATCAGAAGAAAAAGATTGGTTTAAAAAGGCTTGAGGATGGAGATGTGATTGTTGGGCTTACTTCGGACGGGCTGCATAATAATGGATATGTACTGGCTAAAAAGCAGCTGTTCTTATCTAAGGGAACGATGGAGGTCTATTATGATACGCTGGGCGGGACTCTGGGGGACCTGCTGCTTCGTCCGACAAAAATGTATCAAAAATGCATGAAGCATCTGCTGGATACTGAGATTGAGATAAAATCGTGCATACAGGTGGCTCATGGCGGTCTGGACAGAGCGCTTCAGCTGCTTTTGCATGATGAGTACGGAGCAGTGGTAAAGCGCCGGACGGATACGATACCTCCGCTGTATCAGATGCTTCATAAAGATGGCAATATAGATCTTCAGCAGATGCGCCGGACATTTAATATGGGTATCGGTATGCTGCTGATTGTATCGGAGGAAAATGCTGATAGAGCGGCGGAATATCTGGAGGAGACAGGTGAAAATCCAATTTTTTTAGGGCTGGTGGAGTCAGGCCAGAAAATCATCCGTTATTTGGAATAATGTTGCGCCGTATTCTTTGGATTTGGACAGACAGCAGATGTCTGTCCATGGTGTGAATAGTAGCGGAATAATTGCTTTGCGTTTCTAAGCTAAGGAAAGAGGAATATGAATGAGTTCACAGGATAGACTCGAAAATGTATTAAGAGACATACATGTAATGATTTCTAAAAGTGAGAAATATGACGCGGATCGGATTGTTGTCAGCAAAAATGATATATTTAACCTGATAGACCGCTTAAATGCCAGTATTTATGAGATAATGGATGAGTATGAGCTGACGCAGCAGAGCAGAGACCGTGCACTTCGGGAAAATAAGAAGGAGGGCGATAAGATCATCTGGGATGCCAGCCGTCAGGCAGAGGATATCTATGCAGCGTCTGTCATGTATACAGAAGAGGCGTTGAATCATCTAAATGTCATGGTGGAAGAGGCGGATCAAACGATCGGCAGACTGTACAAAGAATTTCAAAATAATATGAAGCAGCAGCAGGAAACGATCAGGGAAAATCATCTAGAGCTAAAAAGCCAGCTGCAGCTTTTGGCAGATACAGAAAAGTATTTAAAGCTGATTGAAGAGCGCAATCGGGAGATTGAGCGTGAGCGGTCTGATAAAAAGAAGGGCAGGAAAACACTAGATAAATTTGGCGAGAGGCGTGCGGTGATAAAACCGGAGATTAAGATTAATGAAGAGTACTTCCGCAAGGCAGGAATCCCGATCATAAAAGATGAGGATGAAAAAAAAGACGATGATCCAGAGTATATGGAGCCTCTTCCCGATGAGGGGGTGATAGAATCTACGCTTAAAAAAGCAGAAGAGGAAATGAGCCATACAGTATTGGAGGAAAAAATACTAACTGATAACGCAGATTCTGTCAATAGTATGGCCGAAGTGAACGAAGGGCGTGGAAATCCGGCAGCTTCAGGCGCAGGGAAAAAGACAGCATTAGGAGCAGATGATGTAAGTGCTGAAGGAATGAGTGTATCTGTTCGGGCAGGTAATGGAATGCCGGCTATGAATAAATTAGAAGGATCGGAGATAGCGTCAGGGGATGTAGGCTCTAGATTATCAGCAGCAGGATATGCAGATTCAGAATCAGGGAGAGCTGTGAGTTCAGGATCAGCATCAGGAGAATATATAGTACCACAAATAACATCAGGAGAATTTGTGAGCTCTGGTATAACATCAGGCGAAGCTATGAGTTCTGGAATAACATCAGAGGAATATACAGATTCTGAATTATTACAAGGAAGATCCGTGGATGCAAATATAACGCCGGGAAGATATACAGATTCTGAATTATTAGCAGGAGGTTCAGTAACTTCAGAAGGGGTTTCAGATTCAGGAGCTGCACCAGTAAAATATGAAGATACAGAAGTATTATTAGGGTCTGTGGGAAGTAAAATATCATCGTCAGGAGAGTATTCAGACTTTGAAGAATCATCGAAGGGAGCAGCAGACAATGGAAGGATGTCACCAGTTACTGAAATGTCGGCATTAGATAGTCTTTCGTCTGAAGCTTATGCCGGACAGATGATTCAGGAAGATGAAGAAATCAGTGAAACTGTAAAAGCTGACCTGGATGAAGAGTATTTTAAGTGGAAAAATAATGGACAGAATGAAGAATCGGTGCACCCTCATCATGAAAAATTATCTCTATTGGATAAACTTATGGGAAAGAAAAAATCTTTTTAAACGATTCATCATGCGAGCGGACGAATTATTTTTCAGTTCTAAATTTACATAGGAAGCTATGGGAATATAAATATATTTTTGAGATTTTTTAGGCATCAGATTAAACAAGGAGGATTTTAAAATGAAGCTATATGATAAGGGAGTATTTCTGGTAAATGGTACAGATTTAGTAGAAGATACTCCGAAGGCAGCAGAAATATTAAAAACAAAGACGGGTGAAGATTTCACCTCAGAAAAAGCAAAGACACAGACAATCGCTTATCGTATTTTAAAGGATCATAATACATCCGGCAATATGGACAAGCTCCAGATCAAATTTGATAAGCTGACTTCTCACGATATTACTTTTGTAGGAATTATACAGACTGCCAGAGCATCGGGATTAGAGAAGTTTCCGATTCCTTATGTATTGACGAACTGTCATAACAGTTTATGCGCGGTAGGAGGTACGATTAATGAAGATGACCATATGTTTGGGCTTTCCTGCGCGAAGAGGTATGGAGGGATTTATGTGCCGCCTCATCAGGCTGTTATTCACCAGTTTGCCAGAGAAATGCTTTCCGGCGGCGGAAAGATGATTCTTGGCTCGGATTCTCATACCCGTTATGGTGCGCTGGGCACGATGGCTATGGGAGAAGGCGGGCCGGAACTGGTAAAACAGCTGCTGGGCCAGACTTATGATATTAATATGCCGGAAGTAGTTGGAATTTATCTGACTGGAAAGCCAGAGAAAGGCGTAGGGCCGCAGGATATTGCGATTGCGATTATTAAGGAAGTATTTGCAAACGGATTTGTGAAAAATAAAGTAATGGAATTTGTAGGGCCTGGTGTGGAAAATCTGAGCGTTGATTTTAGAATCGGAGTGGATGTCATGACAACAGAGACTACCTGCTTGTCATCGATCTGGAAGACGGACGATCAGGTGAAGGAATTTTATGATATACATGGCAGAGTAGATGAGTATACCAGATTAGAGCCGGGACAGGCAGCATATTATGACGGAATGATTGAGCTGGATTTAAGTACGATTAAGCCTATGATCGCGATGCCGTTCCATCCAAGTAATGCGTATACGATAGAAGAGCTGAATGAGAATCTGTTGGATATACTAGAGGATTGTGAGAAAAAGGCGCAGGTGAGCTTTAATGGTACGGTAGACCTGAATCTGAAAGAAAAAGTACGTAATGGAAAGCTGTATGTAGATCAGGGCATCATCGCAGGCTGTGCCGGAGGCGGATTTGAAAATATATGTGATGCTGCTGATTTATTAGACGGGGCTAGTATCGGAAGTGATGAATTTACATTAAGTGTGTATCCGGCAAGTATGCCTGTTTATATGGAGTTGGTGCGTAATGGAGCCGCAGCAAAGATTATGGCAGCAGGCGGTGTTATGAAGACTGCGTTCTGCGGGCCTTGTTTTGGTGCTGGGGATACGCCGGCAAATAACGGATTTTCGATCAGGCATTCGACACGTAACTTCCCGAACCGTGAAGGCTCGAAGGTACAGAGCGGGCAGATTGCCTCTGTGGCATTGATGGATGCGCGGTCGATTGCAGCAACAGCAGTGAACAAAGGATATTTGACTGCAGCGACTGACATCGATGTAAATTATACAAAACCAAAATATTTCTTTGATAAGAAGATCTATGAGAACCGTGTGTTCGACAGTCATGGGAATGCAGATTCGTCGGTAGAAGTTAAAATGGGGCCAAATATCAAGGACTGGCCGAAAATGTCTGCTCTGACAGAGCATCTGGTATTGAAGGTTGTATCAGAGATTCATGATCCGGTAACCACTACGGATGAGCTGATTCCATCTGGTGAGACATCTTCTTACCGCTCAAATCCATTGGGACTGGCAGAATTTACACTTTCCAGAAAGGATCCAGAATATGTAGGACGCGCAAAGGAAGTGCAGAAAGCAGAAAAGGTGAGAGAAGACGGCGGTCATCCATATGAGGTTCTGCCAGAATTAAAAGATGCGGTAGACGTGATCCTGACCAAATTCCCGGATGCAGATGAGAAGAATACAGGCATCGGAAGTACGATATTTGCGGTAAAGCCGGGTGATGGTTCCGCACGTGAACAGGCTGCGTCCTGTCAGAAGGTATTGGGCGGATGGGCAAATATCGCCAATGAATATGCTACAAAGAGATACCGTTCTAACCTGATTAACTGGGGTATGCTGCCATTATTAATTTCAGAGGGTGAGCTGCCGTTTGCAAATGGAGATTATATTTTCCTTCCGAATATCCGAAAGGCGGTAGAGGAGAAGAATTCAGATCTAACAGCTTATGCAGTAAAAAATGGCGGTTTGACAGAGTTTCATATGACATTGGGCGAGCTGACGGATGATGAACGTGAAATAATACTGAAAGGCTGTCTGATAAATTATAATAGGAAATAAAAGCGGGGCGGGCGCAGATCATGGAGCAGGAAGAAAAAAAACAGACATCAAAAATATCAAAACGAAATAAAATATCAGATTCAGATTGGAATATACGGCCTTATCTGGCAATAGGACTGATTTTCTTTATAGTGTTCTGCTGCTGTATACTAGTTGTGTGCGTGTTATTCCGATTTAATGCGATTAAAGAAGCCTTTAGAGCTTTTGCAGGTATTCTGCAGCCGATTTTGATCGGGCTTGGGATTGGCTATCTGATGAATCCAATTATGATGTTTTTTGAAAGCATACTGCTGAAGCTGGCAGACAGAAAGCATTTGAAGAAAAAATTAAATCATTTGATACGTACAGTCTCAAGTATTCTGTCAGTGCTGGTTTTTATAATGGTCATTGCTATACTGTTATCGATGGTTATTCCAGAAGTATCTGCCAATGTCTCGCACCTTGTAGATACTCTGCCGGCACAGATTAATTCTTTTATCGTGCATATGAGAGACTGGGAATTTGGCAATCAGGAGATTACATCTTTCATAGAGACATATTTAGAATCAGCCGTAGATTTTTTTGATGACTGGCTGAAAAATTCTCTGCTGCCTCAGACAAAAGAATATGTAGAGACGTTTACAAGCGGTGTCATTAATGTACTGGTTGCATTTAAAAATATTGTAGTCGGTCTGATTGTTTCGATTTATGTCATGTGTGAGAAAGAAAATTTTGAGGGACAGACGAAAAAAATTATTTTTGCCTTATTCCCTCCTCGTGCCGCAAATCAGGTGATACAGTTATTTCATACGACAAATGATATATTCGGAGGCTTTATAAAAGGCAAATTACTCGATTCGCTAATCATAGGCATTTTATGCTATATTGTATTATCAATAATTAAAATGCCTTATACGCTTTTAGTCAGCGTGATTGTAGGAATTACAAACATCATTCCGTTTTTCGGCCCATTTATAGGAGCAATCCCTAGCGCATTTTTAATTTTGCTGGTAGATCCTATGTACGCATTATATTTTGTCATTTTTATTATCATCTTACAGCAGGTTGACGGAAATATCATCGGACCGAAGATTCTGGGAGACTCAACGGGCTTGTCCTCCTTCTGGGTTATGTTTGCGATTTTAGTCGGCAGCGGACTGTTCGGCGTAATGGGAATGCTGTTAGGATGCCCGGTATTTGCAGTTATATATTATATTACACAGAAGCTGGTACATTTCTTTTTAAAGAAAAAGAAGCTGCCAGTGGAAACAGGAGTTTATATAGAAGCAACAGGTGTAGAGCCTGGAGAAAATAAACTCTGGTATGGCAGATATGCAGATGAAAAGGATAATCATTGCGACTAAATTCTGTAATTGTTTGATTAGGATGCAGATTTTGCCAAGAGGGAATCATTACTATGAGCGGCCTTTAGGCCGTGAATAGTTATCCGAAGTCTGAATATAACAAATTATTTTGCTTAGTAGTTTTGACATGTACGATATCCTATGGTAAACTAGCTTTGGATTGTAATGCTACATTACGATTAATAATGGGGATGATTTTATAAAATAATTATTAGAATATACTTAAAGCTGAAAATTAATATATGAGTTTTGATAGAATATGTAGTTTTTTGATATATATAAAGGGATCATCCCTTGATAGATAGATGGTGACGAGTGTGGATAAATACGAGTTTAAACTTAAAGTTGATGAAATGAAAGCGTTGGTAAGTGCGCGTAATTATAATGCAGCAGCAGAGATCGCCGAGACTATTAACTGGCGAAAGATTCGTAATTTGAATGCCCTCGTGCTAGCCGGAGAGGTCTTTGAGCAGGTGGAGCGTTATGAGGAGAGCAAGGAAATTCTGCTTATGGCGTATGATAAGTCTCCGATTGGCAGAAATATCATTTATCGTTTGGCGGAAATAGCTATAAAGACGAGAAATTTTGAAGAGGCACAGGAGTATTATGATGAATTTGTTGATATTGCGCCGCACGATAATCTAAAATTTGTCTTAAAGTATAAGATGACAGCTGCTCAGGGACTTCCATATGAGGATCAGATTAAAATATTGGAAGAACTAAAAGAGCAGGAGTATTCTGAAGAATGGGCATATGAGCTTGCATATCTGTATCATAGGGATAAGCAGCCTGAAAAATGTGTAGAAGCATGTGATGAGCTGATTCTGTGGTTTGGTGATGGCATCTATGTAGAAAAAGCGTTGGAACTGAAAATGCTCTATCAGCCGCTTACAAAGTCACAGGAAGAAAAATATCGATTATTTCGTCAGAAACGTACAGGTGTAATAGAAGTAAAGCCAAATGATTTCCTAGAGTCTGGAGAAATTGTCAATGAGGCAGTAGAGATCCCTTCCGTAGAGACAAATGCCGGGCGATATAATACGGCAAATCTGCAGCAGGAAATCGCAAAGGGAATGCAGCAGATTGCAGAGGCAGCCGGCAAAGATGAATTGTCTGACGGTATGAACAGTATTCAAAGAGCAGTGGAAGAGATGCCATATCAATCGATGGATAAGTTCACGCAGGATCTGCATTCGATCCTTCATGGGGGTTCCGGCAGAAATAATTATCAGCAGTCGAAGAAATATAATGGTCAGCGTCGGTTTATGCAGCAGGGATTGTATGGACAACAGAATCAGTCTCGCATGTCGCAGGAATGGAATCATCAGGAACAGTACATGCCTCAGATGCCGCAAGGACAGGGGCAGCAGAGACAGCTGACATCTCAAGAACAGACACAGCAGCGACAATCAATCCTTCAGGGGCAGGATTGGCAGAGACGGCAGACGGTTCAAGAACAGGGCCGATATGTGTCTCAGCTGCAAGGTCAAGACCGATATATCTCTCAAATGCCGCAAGGACAGGGGCAGCAGAGTCCATATATGTCTCAAATGACACAGGACAGATTTGGTCAGCCAGAGGATCAGCAGCCGGTGCAGCTGGTAAACCAAATGAGTATCGAAGAAATTCTGGCTGAATGGGAGAAGACAAAACAGGCTACGCAGGAGGCATTGCAGGAGACAGAAGAGCATAGCCTGGATGAGGTGAAAGAAAGGGGTTTATTAGATGCAGAAAAGCTGATGGACCGTTTGATGAATATGATTCCGCAGCTGGCACAGAAAGCAGATTCGCAGGAAGGATCAGATTTAAGGTCACAGTCAGAATCGCAGTCAGAAGAAGTAGAAATAGGCATTGAGGAAGCAGGCAGGATTGTGGCAGGAATGAATAAGCTTCTTCAAGAGCAGATCGACAGTCTGACAGCGGAGCAGTCACAGGAGCAGACAGAAGGTCTTCAGGAACAAAAGCAGCAGGAGCAGGCTCCAGCGTCACACCGTGTATCAGATCCGACTAGAAAAATGCCAAAATTATCAGATTATGTGATGGAAAAAGAAGCTGCATCAGCAGAAAGGAAAATCAATAACGAAAGCTTAAAAGATTTTAATAATATGGAAATAAGTAAAAATGAGCCGGAAGCAGTGCAGAAATCAGATATATCAGATCGTAAGAAGCCGGAAGCAGTCAGGACATTTGAGACTGAAAGGCAGGAAATGATGAATGCAGTGCAAAAAGAACGGATGGAAAATAGGATGAACGAATATTCTCAGGAGAATGACAGTAATAAGGATGTAGGCCAGAGGTATGTTTCTGAGAATGGAATACGAGAATATATTTCAGAGAATATAGGACAGGAGTATACTGCTGGGAATGCGGTACAGGAAAATCTTTCTGAAAATGCTCAGAAATATGTTACTGAGAATGAATTGCAAAAGTATCTTTCAGAGAATATAGGTCAGGAATACGAAGAAGCTAAGATAAATACAGCGCAAAGATCGGCAGTCGAAGAAGCTGTGATAAATACAGTGCAAAGATCGGCAGTCGAAGAAGCGAAGATGAATATGGCACAAAGATCGGCAGTTGGAAAAGATGAGATGAATGCAGTGCAAAGATCATCGGTTGAAGATGTAGATATAAATACAGTGCAAAGATCATTGGCCGAAGAGACAGGAATAAATATGAAGAGATCATCAGTTGAAGATGCGGGAATAAATACAATGCAAAGATCATCGGCCGAAGAGACAGGAATAAATACAATGCAGGGATCATCAGTTAATGAGGCAGGAATCAATGCAGTGCAAAGATCATCAGCTGATAAAGAGGAAATGAATACAGAGCAGAGATCTGTGTCAGAAGGCAGGGACAGTGACTTAAGCAGAAAATATCCGCCATATAGTGAAAGCATGGCAGAGGAAGAATACCCAGCAAGGAATCCAGATGTGGATTTAAGACGAGAACATCCATCAGATTACACAGATATGGATAAAGAAGCGGATTTTTCAAGCAGGACGTCACAGCCTCATCCATCTCTGGCATCCAGGCCTCATTTTCGTACGCAGGCACAGATTCAGGCAGAGGAAGCATCGAAGACAATGAATAGGGAAGAGGTTGAAGAATTTTCAGAAGAAGATATGGAAGCAGCAGCACAGGCAGCAGGTTTTTATCAAAATGCTCCTTTGGCAGATGTGCCGCAGGGCGACAAGGAAAAACATCTTACACCAGAGCAGAAACAGATTTTTTCATATTTTGTATTGATTTCAGGAATGGAAAGCCAAATTTTTGACTTAATTAAAGGAGTTTCTGATCATTTACTATTTGATAAAAATTCATTATCTGGTAATATTATTGTAGAGGGTATCCAGGGAAGCGGCAAGACAGTATTAATAAAAAATATTATCATGTGCCTGCAGAAGCAGGTAAAGCGTCCAAATGGTAAGATCGGCAAGATAGACGCTAACGTACTGAATCAAAAGGATCTGGCAATACTGACAGAAAAGGTAAGCGGCGGATGTCTGATTATTGAATCTGCCGGAAAAATAACCAGAGATACGGCAGTCAAGCTGTCGCAGTGCATGGAAAATGACCATTCGGGTACACTGTATATATTAGAAGATACAAAGCAGGGAATACAAAAAGCATTAGAGCGGGACAGCTCTTTTGCTGCGAAGTTTACGGAGAAAATATCTATACCTTTGTTTAAAAGTGATGAGCTGGTAGCTTTTGGCAGGGCCTATGCAAATGATCTGGATTATGATATTGACGAGATGGGAGTACTGGCACTATATAAACGGATTAACAGCATTCAGACGCTGGAGCATGTCACCACACTGACTGAGGTGAAGGAAATCGTAGATGAAGCGATTGAAAATGCAGAAAAAGGTGTATTAAAGAAAGTATTTAGTATACTGACTTCATCCAGGTCAAACGAGGAAAATTACGTAATTTTACGAGAGAAGGATTTTGAGTAGAATGAAAAGATTAGTTACAGGAGGGCTATTTTAATGAGAAACATGACAGAACTGGATATGTATTTATTCGGTCAAAGTACACATTACGACATCTATAAGAAGATGGGATCACATCCGATGACAGTGGATAAAAAAGAGGGTACAGTCTTTGATGTATGGGCTCCTCATGCGGAAAAGGTATGGGTAATTGGATCCTTCAATGACTGGGACGAGACGAGCCATGAGATGGAGCGTTTAGAGCCTGAAGAAATGGGAATCTATGAGCTGTTTATTCCGGGTGTAAAGAGCGGGGATATGTATAAATATCTGATCGAGACGCCGGATGGAAAGCGTCTTTACAAAGCGGATCCATATGCAAACTATTCAGAATTAAGACCGGGTACTGCATCGATTGTTACAGATGTTTCCCATTTGAAATGGACAGATAAGGCGTGGATGGATGAACGCGCGCAGTCGGATCCATTTGAAAAGCCGATGGCAATCTATGAAGTGCATCCAGGCTCATGGAAGCGTCATCCTGGCAGAGAAGATGAAGGCTTTTATACATACCGTGAGTTTGCGAAAGCGCTTACTGAGTATGTGAAAGAGATGGGATATACTCATGTAGAGCTGATGGGCATTTCGGAGCATCCATTTGAAGGATCATGGGGATATCAGGTAACAGGGTATTATGCACCTACTTCCAGATATGGAACGCCAGAGGATTTTGCGTATTTAATTAATTATCTGCACCGCAATAAAATCGGTGTCATTTTAGACTGGGTGCCGGCACATTTCCCAAGGGATGCGCACGGACTGGCTGATTTTGACGGCTGTCCATTGTATGAGTATCCGGATCCTAGAATGGGAGAACACCCGGACTGGGGTACGAAGATCTTTAATTATGGCATGAGTGAAGTGAAAAACTTCTTAATCGGCAGTGCTCTGATGTGGATTGAGCATTTCCATGTAGACGGACTGCGTGTGGATGCAGTAGCATCCATGCTGTATCTGGATTATGGCAAAAATGACGGACAGTGGGTAGCAAATAAATACGGTGAAAATAAGAATCTGGAAGCTATCGAATTCTTCAAGCATATTAATACATCATTAATTGGAAGAAATCCAGGTGCGATCATGATTGCAGAAGAATCTACTGCATGGCCGCATGTAACAGGCAAGGCAGAAGAGGATGGACTGAATTTTACATTTAAGTGGAATATGGGCTGGATGCATGACTTCCTGACCTATATGAAGCAGGATCCATATTTCAGAAAAGGATGTCATAATAATCTGACATTTGCCATGAGCTATAATGAAGCTGAAAAATACATCCTAGTACTTTCGCATGATGAAGTAGTTCATTTAAAATGTTCCATGATTAATAAGATGCCAGGTGAGGGCAGGGACAAATTCCGCAATCTTATGGTCGGATATGCTTTTTATATGGCACATCCGGGCAAGAAGCTGCTGTTCATGGGTCAGGATTTTGCGCAGATGAGAGAGTGGAGTGAAGAGCGTGAATTAGACTGGTTTGTACTGGCAGAAGAGCCTCACAGACAGATTCAGGAATTCTTTAAAGAGCTGCTTCATATATATCGCAAATATCCTTCTATGTATGAGCTGGATCATTCATGGCAGGGATTTGAATGGATTAATGCAAATGACGCTTCACGCAGCATATTCAGTTTTGTACGTAAGAGCAAAAATGGAAAGCATTGTCTGCTCTTTATCTGCAACTTTACACCGGTAGAGAGAGACGATTATCGTGTAGGTGCACCTACAAAAGGCACTTACAGATTGATTTTGAACAGTGATGATGAACGCTTCGGCGGTTCTGGCAGACAGCGCCCGACAAGATATAAGACAGTCAAGGCAGAATGTGATGGAAGAGATTATTCCTTTGCTTATCCGCTTCCTGCTTATGGTGTGGCTGTGTTTGAATATAGTTATAGAGCATAATCAGCGTTGGTAATTTGCGTCTGATTAAAAATATGGGAACCCTCAGAGATGTATTTTTCTGAGGGTTTTACAATGAAGTAAATTAATATCGCCTTGCATCGTTACTTTTTACATCGCAAAATATAAAATATTTATCAAAAATCACTAATTTGTTATATAGAAAAAGAGAATTCAAATTGTTTACAGTTTGTTTATAAAATGTTACAATGAATACAAGCCGTGAATACCGGTAATGATGATGAAGCTTTTGGTGATATTAAAGTTCCAGTCCGCATCAATGTTATTAACGAAAGACTTTCTTAATCAAATGTAGAATCATTTGGGAAATTCAAAGGAGGGAAAAATATGCTGCACATAGCCGTTGTAGAAGATGAACTGGAATGCAGCAGCATGATCCAAGAAATGCTGCACCAGTATGAGCTTGAATATCAAATTCAGATGAAAATAACTGTATTTTCTGATGGCAGCGAGCTTATGATTCAGTATAAAAATAACTTTGATATTCTTCTGTTGGACATAGAGATGCCTCAGCTGAACGGCATGGAGGCAGCGGAGCAGATTCGAAAAATGGATGAAGATGTCGTAATTGTATTTATTACAAATATGGGTCAGTATGCGATTAAGGGATATGAAGTAGAAGCTTTGGATTTTATTGTAAAGCCTCTCAATTATTATACATTTTCTATGCGTTTTACCCGAGCAGTAGGCAGGGTAAAGAAAAAAGAGGAAAAATATATCTGTCTTACTTTGACGGATGGTCTAAAAAGACTGGATATTAATCAGATTTATTATGTAGAAATACAAAATCGTATGCTGCATTATCATACAAAGGAAGGTGAATTTATTGTAAGAGGAACATTGAAAAATGTTCAGGAGCAGTTGGGGACGAGTAATTTTGTAAAATGTAATCATTGGTATCTGGTCAATCTTCAGTATGTGTCAGAGATTAAAAAAAATATTGTAGTAGTAGCAGGGGAAGAATTAGAAATCAGCCGGAGAAACAGAACAGCTTTTTTATCAGCGATGACTGATTATATGGGGCAATGATGCTGATATGTGATCTGTTATGCGAAATAAAAGGATGTGTATGCAGACTGCTATAAAGCAGCTGTGTAACAGTGAAATTGTGGAGTGTAAAGCGTCTGTGTAATCGTTAAGTTAAATGAAAGCTGCAGTAATGGGGTGTGTATCAAAGCAGCTGTGTAATAGTAAGTTAAATGTAGAGCTGCTGTGTAATAGTAAGTTAAATGCAGGGGGACACTGTGTAATAGTTAAGATATGAGAATGTAAAGCAGCTGTGTAATAGAGAGAAGGTCTGATATACTGCTGTAGTGCATGTTTGTTTTATAGGAGATCGTGCATGGATGGAAATTTTGAATATGCATTTCCGTATATTATTAATGGAGTAAATCTATGGCTGACCTGTCTGGTATTTATGATCCCGCTGAAATGGCGTAATAAGTATATGGTTCGCTTGGTTTTGACAGAGGTTGGCGTGATAGTAATGACTATATTCATGCTGAGAATTGTGAATCGCATATGGCCGGGACATCGGCTTGTCTGGATAGAGGTTTATATGATTACGTCTTACTTCTGCAGCGTTCTTGCCATTATGATTTGTATGGAAGTAAAAGGATTTGAGGCATGGTACTGTGGGATCTGGATTGGCGTGACTTATATGTTTACTCAGGAATTGAGCAGGATAGCGATCTATATGCTGCCGGATTCAATATCAAAAAGAACGAAAGATGTGATATGGCTGTTGATATTTGCCGCATGTATTATAGCTGTAGGATTTACGATTGCCAGGTGGATGCCGGAAAAAAGACACTATGTGGTTGGGCCGAGGCAGATGATTTCAGCATGGGTCTTAGGATTCATGTTTAATACTCTTTGCATGTTTATATCGAATGGTGAAGGAAATGTGATAATTAATTTGATGATGCAGTTTTACTGTATTACTTTATTGTATCTGCAGAATGTGCTTTTTAAAAAGAGCAGTATAAGTAAAGAGCTTGACACAATTCAGATGTTATGGCATCAGCAGAAGGAACAGTACCAGATTTCAAAAGAGACGATCGAAATCATTAATCACAAGTGTCATGATTTGAAGCATCAAGTGCGTGCGATGAGTACAATGAAGGATAGCTCTGGGAAGGAAAAGTATTTGACAGAAATCGAAAACTCTGTCCAGATTTACAACGCGATTATTCATACTGGAAATGATATTTTGGATGTAATACTTACAGAAAAAAGCTTATTATGTGAAAACAGCGGGATACATATTAATTGCGTGGCGGATGGAAAACTGCTTTCCTTTATGGATTCTGTTGATTTGTATGCTTTATTTGGCAATGCAATCGATAATGCGATTGAAGCTGTCAGGGATTTGGAGCAGAAGGATGCCCGATTAATTGACCTGATGATTTATGAAAAGCAGAACTTTTTGATTGTACAGGTAGTTAATCCTATATTGAATCAGATAGAATTTGAGGATGGACTGCCAAAAACGACAAAAGTAAAAAATGGTTATCATGGGTATGGGATAAAAAGTATGCGGCATACGATTCAAAGATATGGTGGATATCTTACGGCTGAGGTTAAAAACGGCTGCTTTTATTTAAAAATGATGGCACCGCTTCAAAAAACGGCTGAATAGAGTAAAAAGCTGAATAAGGTACATTCAGGCAGAATTGATTTGTTTAAAGATGAAGTTAGTTTACCTTAAAATAACATTTGTTTCAAAAAATTAAATAAAGTATAAACAGAAAGAAACAGGGAAAACTTGACAAAGTAATCCCTGTTTTTTTGGTTATTTCTACCACTTAGGAAAGAATAAAAACCAGTTAGGTATATCCAGTTGAATCTGGCGGAAATTGCCAATATAATAAACAAAAATAAGAAAAAAATCAAAAATATATACAATTATAACAGTGAAAATGGAGAGGTGGTTATGTGAAGTGTTGAGGATGAAACAAAAATTAAGTCAGGGATGGTTTTTTACCGGTTCTGACGGCAGAGAAATCAGTGTAAATCTGCCTCATACATGGAATGCACTAGATGGTCAGGATGGAGGAAATGATTATTATAGAGGAACGTGCAGCTATCGTACTTCATTTTCAAAACCATCCTTTGACAGCGGAAATCAGAGGGTTTATTTAGAATTTCAGGGAGTAAATGCATCAGCAGAAGTACAGCTGAATGGTAATAAAGTAATGGAGCATGATAATGGTTATTCTACATTTCGCGCAGACATTACAGATTTTCTCGAGGAGGAAAATAATCTGGTAGTACTGGCTGATAACAGTGTGAACCAGAAAATCTATCCACAAAAAGCAGATTTTACTTTTTATGGCGGTATTTACCGGGATGTCCTGCTTCGCATTGTACCGAAGGAGCATTTTGAGCTAGATTATTTTGGAGGGGAAGGAATCAAAATAACTCCAAAAGTAGAGGGAAGAGACGGAAAAATACAGGTAGAATGTTTTCATAAAACGGAAGGAGCTAACGTACATGTATCTCTGCTGGACGCAGAGGGCGCTTGTGTAGCACAAGGAGACGGAGATAATATTACGCTTACAATCGAAAATGTTCATCTGTGGAATGGCATCGATGACCCATATTTGTATAAAGCTGCTGCGGTTCTTGTAAAAGATGATGTGACGCTGGATGAGGTGAAGACACATTTTGGAGTACGGTCATTTCATGTAGATCCTAAGAAAGGATTTTTCTTAAATGGACGGTCTTATCCGCTGCATGGTGTATCAAGGCATCAGGATCGAAAAGGAATCGGAAATGCGCTGACAAAAGAGCATCATATCGAAGACATGAAATTGATGCGTGAAATGGGCGTCAACACGGTACGTCTGGCTCATTATCAGCACGATCAGTTTTTCTATGATCTATGTGACAAGTATGGAATGGTTGTATGGGCTGAGATTCCTTATATCTCCGAGCATATGCCGAGCGGGCGTGATAATACGATGCATCAGATGAAGGAACTGATTATTCAGAATTATAATCATCCCTGCATTGTAACTTGGGGAGTTTCAAATGAAATTACGATTTCTACAAAAGATACAAAAGACATGCTGCACAACCACTATGAATTAAACGATCTGTGTCATAAGCTTGATCCTGCGAGAGTGACGACGCTTGCTTGTTATGCGATGTGCAACCCATTTAGTAAAGTAGTGCATATTACAGATATTGTAAGCTATAACCTATATTTGGGATGGTATGTGCCGGGATTGTTTTTAAATGATGTATTTTTCCGGCTGTTCCATATGAGATACCCGGATCGATGTATTGGATATTCAGAGTATGGAGCTGAGGGAATGCCGAATCTTCATAGTGAAAATCCGCATAGGGGCGATCATACGGAAGAGTATCAGGCTATTTATCATGAATACATGCTGAAATGCTTTCAAAGGTATCCATTTATCTGGGCAACGCATGTGTGGAATATGTTTGATTTTGCGGCAGATGCCAGAGACCAGGGCGGAGAGCCGGGGATGAATCATAAAGGTCTGATTACATTTGACAGGAAGATAAAAAAAGACAGCTTTTATTTATATCAGGCGTATTGGACGGATAAGCCGATGGTGCATATATGCAGCAAACGTTTTGTAGAGCACGGTACTGACCAGATTACAGTGAAAGTGTATTCGAACCAGCATCAGGTTGCATTATACCGGAATGGAAAGCTGCAGGAGAAAAAGAGCGGTAATAAGGTGTTTAAGTTTAAGGTAAGGCTGGATTTGAATGAAGATACGAAGATCGGGGTCAAAGCGTCAGGAGGAGTTTCAGATCAAGCAGTATTTAAATATCTGGAGAATCCTGAGCGCTATCAGTTGGAAAAGAAACGGTCGAAAAGCGCTAACTGGGTATAGGTGTGGTATATATCAAGCACTATGCATTTAATGACAGTGAGACAGGATGCCGCTGTATCTCTACATTTCTTAATAAGCAGGCAGCACACGAAGTATATTTAAAACCGTTTGAGATAGCTGTAGTAGAAGGCGGTGCAAAATGTGTCATGAATGTATTTGCACGTGTAGGTACTACATGGTCAGGAGCGCATAAAGGGCTTATGACTGAAATACTTCGTAATGAGTGGGGATTGGATGGCTTTGTACTGACTGACTTTTCTGGAAACTCTGTGTTTGCGGCATATGGAATTATGTTAAGAAGCTTTGATGTCGCTCATGGTGTCCTTGCAGGTACGAATGGATGGGACAGCTCTGCTGAGCAGTGGACAGACGATTTGATGACGAAGTATAAGGATGATTCGGCAATCGCACATGCTTTGAGAGAATCAAGCCATAGAGTATTGTATACGGTAGCGAATAGTCATGCAATGAATGGACTTTCCTCCAGTGCATAAAAGAAAGGGGATGAGTGTTATGAACGAAAAAAATGGGGCAAATACATCTGTAAACCGTGCTAAAACGTACCAGTTGGTTTTATTTCCTATGAATAATGGAGCAACGAATGTTTATTATATTCTGACAATGAACTTTATTGCTTATTATGCAAACGGAGTACTTGGGCTGTTTTTAATGTTTGCGACAACCATGGTTACGGTAATGCGACTGTTTGACGCTGTAACAGATCCAATCATAGGGGCCCTGATTGACCGGACATCGACAAAGTTTGGTAAGTTCAGGCCATATATGGTGCTGGGAAATGTGATTATGATTATATCATCGATACTGCTGTATTTTGGAACCAGACTGATTTCATCTGACATGGAATGGCTGAAATATGTCTGCTTTGTATTATTTTACGCATTATATGTAATCGGATATACATTTCAGACAGCTTGTACAAGGTCTGGTCAGACATGTCTTACGAATGATCCAAAGCAGCGTCCGCTGTTTACAGTATTTAATACAGTAGCGAGTTTGATTGGAATGGGGATGGTTCAGTTTTTAGCGCCTGTGATCGGTGAGAGGATGGGCGGATATAACAGTGAATCGTTTTTTAATTTTATGATACCTCTGGCAATCGTGGTATCTGCTGTCCTGACCCTTCTGGCAGTCATCGGCATAGCAGAAAAGGATCGGCCGGAATTCTTTGGCGTAGGAGGTACACAGAAAAAAGTCGAGTTAAAAGAATATGTTGCTATATTAAAGGCGAATAAAGAACTGCAGCGTCTGATGGTAGCAGGAGCGGGATGTAAGCTGGCATTTTCCATTGCTACGAATATGACAGTTTTATGTATGCTGTATGGAGCTATGATGGGCAATTATGGAGGACTATATCTTCCGATGATGATTGTGGGATACGTATTTTCCGCGCCATTTTTCCTGCTGACAGTCCGTACTTCACAAAAGCATGGGCAAAAAGCTTCTTTAGTTCGGTATACGAAGATTGCGTTAATTATGTATGTAGGAGTATTAATACTTTTACTGCTCTGGAAACAGGGAAATACAACATTTTTGCTGAGCCTGTCTTCGATTAATATCTATACAGTGCTGTTTATACTCTGCTTTGGAATTGGATATGGCGCTTATTATGCGACGGCGGATATGCCGATTCCAATGGTAGCGGATTGCTCCGATTACGAGACTTATCGTTCGGGACGTTATATACCGGGAATTATGGGAACACTGTTTTCACTTGTGGATAAGCTGGTGAGTTCTTTAGGTTCTACGATTGTAGGCGCAGCAGTGGCAATGATTGGAATCAGCACTCTGCCGGATGGAAATACACCTTATTCAGATGGAATGCATATGGTAGTTGTTGTATTGTTCTGCGTCATCCCGATGCTGGCATGGGTGGCTACTTTGATTGCAATGAAAGGATATTCTCTGACTGGTGAAAGGATGAAAGAGATTCAGGCAGTAAATTCTGCGCGTAAGGATGCGATTGGTAAAGGGATGAGTCTGGAAGAAGCTATGAATAGATGGCAGAAGTACGATCAGGTGCCAGATCGTTTCAAGGAATCATAAATGGTAACTGCTATGAAATAATCTGTGTAAACTAATTATTTTATAGCAGTTTTTTATTTTATACTGCTGAAAACACTGCCTTCATGTATTTCATATTATCCTTAACTTCTGCATAAGATATAAGAAATAAAATGAGCAGGATGTGAAAAAGATGAAGCTGCTCTTATTTTTATCAAATACCATCATTCCTATCATGATATTTTATATAGTAGGAACAGGTTTGATTCAAAAGCAGAATATCTATGAACAGTTTATACAAGGCGCTGAAGATGGATTTAAGACTGTAATAAAAATAATGCCGACACTGGTGGGGCTTATGGTGGCAGTGGGAATTTTACGGGCATCCGGCCTTCTAGATGCAGTGTCTGGTTTGTTTGGAAGTCTGATTGGACAGAAAATTGTTCTGTCAGAGATTATTCCTGTCTTTGTAGTGCGATTGTTTTCAAATTCTGCGGCTACGGGTTTAGTGCTGGACATATTTAAAAAGTATGGGACGGATTCTATGATTGGGACGATTGCTTCGATTATGATGAGTTCTACGGAGACAGTATTTTATACAATGTCTATTTATTTTATGTCTGTAAAGATTAAAAAGACGCGCTGGACACTTGCAGGAGCTATGGCGGCAACTGTGGCAGGGGCAGCGGCTAGTGTTGTGATTGCTCATTATATAGTATAAATTTTAATCATTCTTCATCGGGAGGTCTAAATCTTTATCAAAGATTTGTTTTCGGGTGTTTGCCATACATTCTCCTTATCGTATTATTGGTTCAGAATATGCTTCTAGTACATCGCAGTTTTCATCAGGGTCATCAAAATCAAGCCACTGCCATGAATCAACACAGGGTAAAACACCTTGTGCGCGAGCTAACATTGCGATACCCAAATCAAGGCATCCATAATCGTTTTATCCTCCCTCGAAAACGAGCCTGTATGGATCTCTGCTTGAGTTTTTAACGCAGCCAGATCGATTAGAAAAAGCATTTTCTGCTAAGAAATGTAATTTGTTTAAAAAATCTTTTGAAATACTCTTTTTGATTTCTAAAACTGTACTATACATAAATTTACACACTTCATTTAAATTTATTTTTATGTGATGTTTTAGTATATAAAGTTTTTTGATAAATTTCAAGATAAAGTTCGAAACAAAAAAATGATCCAGACTTTCAAAGATCAGTTGATCTGTTATAAATTAAAATTCAACGCTTCTTTGGCTTGTTTAAATAGTTTGTTGATTGTTTATTTACGATCTTAGAAGATTGTGATATGATAGATAAAACTTGATTAGCTTGTCAATGATTATTGAAGAATCATTGGCATATCGGAATAAAGAGTATAGCAATTCAGACAAGCTGAATTGTTGCAAAACAGCTTTACATTACTAAAAATAAACTAATATAGAAAGAAGGAAATAATATGCCGGCCAATAATGAAAATTCTGAAAACATCAAGAATTTAATAGAGCAACTGCAAAAATTAATCGATACATCCGACAATATCGTATTTTTTGGCGGAGCAGGCGTATCAACCGAAAGTGGAATCCCGGATTTCCGCAGTGTGGATGGATTATATAATCAGACCTATGACTATCCACCGGAAACGATACTCAGCCATTCCTTTTACATGAGAAATACAGAAGAATTTTATCGGTTTTATCACGATAAAATGCTGTGTCTGGATGCACAGCCGAATGCTGCGCATAAAAAACTGGCTGAATTAGAAAAATCCGGAAAGCTGAAGGCGGTTATTACACAGAACATTGACGGACTTCATCAGATGGCAGGCAGTAAAGAAGTATTAGAGCTGCATGGAAGCGTGCATCGCAATTACTGTAGAAAATGCGCAAAAGAATTTAATGCACAGTATATGAAAGAACACACAGGAGTTCCGCGCTGTGATGAATGCGGCGGAGATATTAAGCCAGATGTCGTATTGTACGAAGAAGGACTGGATGCACAGACTATGCGCAAATCCATCGATTATATTTCAAGAGCAGATGTATTGATCATTGGGGGAACATCCCTGGCTGTATATCCGGCTGCAGGCCTGATTGATTATTACGGTGGAAATAAGCTGGTATTAATCAATAAATCGGCGACTCCTATGGACAGGCGTGCTGATTTGCTGATACAAGGAAGCATCGGCGAAGTATTGGGCCGGATTCAAGTATAAAATCCTTAGTCTATAGTCGCTTTGAAAGGAATGAAACCTGATGGATATAAACCCAGATGATCTTGTAAAACTGAAAAAAAAACACCCTTGCGGCAGCTTCGAATGGCTGGTATTACGGTCTGGAGCAGATTTTAGGCTAAAATGCAGCGGCTGTGGCAGACAAATCATGATTTCCAGAAAAGAATTAGAAAAAAACATAAAAAAAATAATAAAATCCGACAAAAGAGAGCCATGATGGCAGCTTGCTTCTTATTACGAGGAAAGGTATGGAGATAATAGCAGATACAAAGTAATACTGTGGACCATCTATTAAAACGAATTCCATATGAAGATAATGCCAGAAGTATTATTTTATCATGTAAGAAAAAGAAAATTAATGGTTGTATTGCAGCACATTTTGCTTCTAATATCTTTTACACTCTGCATATTGCAATTTTTAATGTGTTTATATTTTACATTGTAAAGCTTGTCAAAAACAGCCGGGTGAGAGGAGATGTCCCGCCTTCCGCTTAGTATTCTGTTTGATAAACAGGCGGCGAAGCAGCAGCACCTTTAGCTTCTGGCGTTTTGCCGGGGCGAACTAGGTGCCGCGACCGTTCGGTGCCATAGCGTAATAACAGAATACTAAGGGCTTCTTAGCATTCTGGAAAAGTCATAGGAAGGCGGGACATCTCTTCTCACCCGGCGTAATGTTTCACAAAATATATAAAATCTGTAAAAAAATATGAAAAACCCCTTGCAACTATCCATAAAACATGCTATCATATTTATTCGTGATATGACAAATTCCTTGCTTTTTCCATAAGGAAGAGGCCAGAGACCAAAAGGAGGTACAATTCGCATGAACAAGTATGAATTAGCGCTCGTTGTGAATGCTAAAATCGAAGATGATGCGAGAGCAGCAGTAGTTGAGAAGGCAAAAGAGTATATCGCTCGTGCCGAAGGTACTGTTACCGAAGTAGAGGAATGGGGAAAGAAGAAATTAGCTTATGAAATTCAGAAAATGAGCGACGGTTTCTATTATTTCATCCAGTTCGATGCTCCAGCGACTGCTCCAGCTCAGATCGAGCATAAAGTTCGTATTATGGACAATGTTCTTCGATTCTTATGCGTTAGAAAAGACGAGGCATAGTCGATAAAGGAGATCGTATGAATAGAGTAATACTGATAGGACGATTGACGAGAGATCCTGAGATCCGTTATTCTCAGGGCGAGCAGTCAACAGCAGTTGCCAGATATACATTAGCAGTAGACAGACGTTTTACCAGAAGTAACGGTACAGACCAGCAGTCAGCTGATTTTATCGGATGTGTTGCGTTTGGACGTTCCGGTGAGTTTGCAGAGAGATACCTGCGCAAAGGAATGAAAATCGCAGTCACAGGCCGTATTCAGACCGGAAGCTATACAAACCGGGATGGACAGAAGGTATATACGACAGATGTTGTTGTCGAAGATCATGAGTTTGTAGAGAGCAAAAATGCAAATCCTGATAATGCCGGCGGCGGATTTGCGCCGATCGACAGACCGTCACCGAGTGCAGCCAGTGATGGATTTATGAATATTCCAGACGGAATTGATGAAGAGTTACCATTTAATTAATAGATGCCAGTCTTTGACTGGATTTTAGCAGGAGGTAATAGTCATGGCTTTCAATAGAAATGAGAGAGGCGACAACCCGCGCAGAAGAACCATACACAGAAGGAAAAAAGTATGTGTATTCTGCGGCAAGGACAACGTCATTGATTATAAAGATGTCAATAAATTAAAAAGATATATTTCCGAAAGAGGAAAGATCTTGCCGAGAAGAATCACGGGAAACTGCGCAAAGCATCAGAGAGCTCTTACAGCAGCAATTAAAAGAGCTCGTCATGTAGCGTTAATGCCATACGTACAGGATTAACAATAGAAAGCACGCTGCGCGGACTTTCTATTATCATGAATTAAGAGCTATCACATGGACATACTGCCGTGTGATAGCTTTTTGTGATAAAAGGTGATAAAATATGAACCCATTACAATTAGTAGAACTGTTAAAAGGGCATAAAAGTTATATACAGACACATGACTGTCCTGACCCGGATGCAGTCGCAAGCGCATTTGGACTTCAATATTTTTTAAAGCAGCATGGCGTGGATGCGCAGATTTGTTATGATGGTACAGTAGAAAAGCTGAGTATTAATAAAATGTCCGAAGTCTTTGGGATCGAAATACTTCAGGCGGATACGATTCAGAATATGACTAAGGATGATTTTATCGTTGCAGTGGATGCGCAGAAATATAATGCAAATATGACTGATCTGGCAGGAGATGAAGTAGGCTGTGTCGATCATCATCCAACTTTTATCTCTTGTTCTTATCGATATAAGGATGTACGTATTGTAGGCGCATGTTCTACGCTGATTGCAGAATATTTTTATCAGACTGATACACCAATGAATCCTTCCGTGGCAGCAGCACTTGCATATGGGATAAAGATTGATACGAATAATTTTATACGTGGTACGACAAATCTAGACATTGACATGTTTGCCTATGTATACAAACAGGCGGATGTGGATAAGATAGAGACCATGTATAATAATGTCATGGAGCTTAGCGATTTAAAGGCGTATGGAGCTGCGATTGACAATATTCATATTATTGATGGTGTCGGTTTTGCTTGTCTTCCAATGGACTGTCCAGACTCTTTAATTGCCATTATCTCTGATTTTATTTTGTCTTTGAATGTCGTAGATCTTTCAGTCATATATGCAGTACGCAAAGATGGAATTAAATTTTCTGTACGCAGCGAACGCAGAGATATAAACGCAGGCAAGCTGGTTGCAGAAGTTTTAAAAAACTATGGAAATGGAGGCGGTCATCAGGCAATGGCAGGGGGATTTATTCCCAAAGATCATATTGACAGGTTGCATGGGCTTCAGGGACCGATTGAAGAAGGATTTATGAAGCAAGTATATCATATGAAAAGAGGAAATTTATGAAAAAAGTGGTTCGAAAAATTTTAATAGCGGTTGTAATCCTGCTGATTCTTGGAATATATTACTATATTACTCTTCCGGCAGTAAACATCCATTCACAGGGGTTCTGGTCAGTGCTGATGGTGCTCATTTTATTTTTTACTGTGATTTGTGCTTTTAGTCAGGCAAGGAAGAACTCTAAGAGCAATGTCGTACAGATGAAGCCGTTTGAAAACGCTTGGAAAGAATTAAAGTCTGTGAAAATTGGATTTGGACTGTTTTTGGCAGTATTGGCTGTATTCTGTATTGGCTCCGTCTTATCTTCGCCGATTGTCAATGCTTCGAAGTATCAAAAGCTGATGAATGTGGAAGAGAGCGATTTTATTCGGGATATTCAGCAAACAGACTATAATACAATTCCTCTGCTGGATAAGGATTCAGCTGAGCTGTTAGGAAACCGTAAGATGGGCAGTATGGTAGATATGGTTTCTCAGTTCGAGGTTGGTGCTGATTATACACAGATTAATTATAAGGATATGCCTGTGCGTGTAACACCGCTTGTCTATGCAAGTGAGATTAAATGGCTGACGAATCAAAAAGAGGGAATCCCGGCATATATCCGTATTGATATGGCTACACAGAATACAGAATGCGTGAAGCTGGAGAACGCGATTAAATATTCAAAGGCTGAGTATTTTAACCGCAATATTTACAGACATCTGCGTTTTCATTATCCTACGTATATTTTCGACGACCAGATCTTTTTTGAAATCGACGATGAAGGCACACCTTACTGGGTATGTCCTGTGAAAAAATTCAACATTGGGCTGTTTGGAGGCCAGACTGTCGGAAATGTAGTATTGTGTAATGCAGTGACAGGAGAATGTACTGATTATGCGGTAGAGGATGTGCCGAATTGGATTGATAAAGTGTATTCTGCAGAGCTTTTGACACAGCTTTATAATTATTATGGAATATACAAGCATGGATTTTTTAACAGTATACTCGGTCAGAAGGACTGCTTAAAAGCTACAAACGGCTATAATTATATTGCGCTGGATGATGATGTATGGGTATACACAGGCGTAACCTCTGTCAGCGGCGACCAGTCTAACGTCGGTTTTGTACTGATGAATCAGCGTACTATGGAAACAAAGTACTATAAAGTAGAAGGCGCTATCGAAGATTCTGCGATGTCTTCAGCGGAAGGGCAGGTACAGAACCTGGGTTATCGTGCTACATTTCCACTGCTTTTGAATATATCCAATGAGCCTACGTATTTTATGGCGCTAAAAGACGGTGCAGGACTTGTGAAGAAATATGCAATGGTAAATGTACAAAAATATCAATGGGTTGCGATTGGTGATACGGTAGGTGAATGTGAAAAATCATACGTACAGCTGCTTGCGACAAATGGAATATCAAATACTGGAGACAGCAGTTTGTATGAAGAAGTGACAGGCACGATTGAGGTCATAGCACCAGTTGTAATTGAGGGAAATACCCATTATTATGTCACATTGAAAAATTCAGATGCGGTGTATGATGTAAATATGGCTGATACAAGTTTGATCGGAATCATTCATTATCAGGCAGGAGATACCATAAAGCTGAGCTATTCAGCTTCGGAAAATGGACTATATCCGGTACTAAAGATCGGATCTTAGCCGTAGTTCGCAATGAGTCTGCCGGAGTGTTGTTCCTGTTTGCTTAGAGTATGAGACATCGGACAAATCCTCCGTCAGACACAGAATCGTTTGGAGGTCGTAACTGTAACTGGAAATTTAACGATAGCATAGAAAACTCTTTCATTAAATGCTTTAACATGGTATAATAAAAGATATTTATTGTAACGGTTCAGGTAAGTCTATGTGCAGACAGCAGTATCGGTATGTCTGAGCTGTTACATAGGATCTTAATGGAAAGGGATAAATCGTAATAGTTCAGCACATCTGAGCTGCTGCGAGAAGTCAGCGGAAATGAAAAAAAATATAAAGTTTAAAGGACGCCTGAAGAGTTATATGATAAGTCCGATGCTGCTTACTATCCTGCTGATATTAATGAATATTCCTATATATATTTATGAGATAAAAGCAGGATTGATGGTATCAGCGTTTACAGCTATTTATTTTATTATTGTAACTGTGAATTTTCATAGAAATAAGACAGCGTTTGTAAACGAATTGATTAATTTTGCTACACAGTACGGCACTGTCCAAAAAAAGCTGTTAAATGAATTTGATGTAGCTTATGCGCTTATCGATTATAATGGCAAGATTCTTTGGGTAAATGAGAAATTTACAGAGCTGACCGGCAAGGATAAGGATTATCATAAATCCATTACATCTGTATTTTCTCATATAACAAAAGAAATCATACAGAAAAATAAAGATAATACGCAGCTTGAGATCTCATATGGAGAGTACGATTTTCGTGCGCGGATAAAAAAGATTGAATTTTCCAGCATTACTCCAGAGAATGATCTGGTATCGATCGATGGAGATGACGAGTATCTGACGGCTCTTTATCTGTATGATGAGACTCAGCTGAATCAATATATCCGTGAAAACGACGACCAGAAAATGGTTGCAGCTTTGGTATATATTGATAATTATGAAGAAACGATGAACAGCATCGAGGATGTGAAGCAGTCGCTGCTGACAGCTTTGATCGACAGAAAAGTAAATAAATATTTTGCCAGTATGGATGGCCTTGTAAGAAAGATTGAAAAAGATAAGTATTTTGTAATTTTCCGCAATTATTACCTGTCTAAAATGGAAGAGGACAAATTCAGCTTAATCGAAGAAGTCAAGACAGTCAAGGTCGGAAATAAAATGGCTGTGACACTCAGTATAGGGATTGGTAATACAGGAACTACTTATAATCAGAATTATGAATATGCCCGTATGGCAATCGGACTGGCACTTGGACGCGGCGGCGATCAGGTCGTAGTAAAAGAAGGCGAGCAGATCACATATTTTGGAGGAAGATCAAAACAGGTGGATAAAAATACACGTGTAAAAGCCCGCGTGAAAGCACATGCTCTGCGGGAGATTTTAGAAAGCCGCAGTCAGGTGATTGTAATGGGGCATCATATTGCAGATGTAGATTCTTTCGGAGCTGCGATCGGCGTATACTGCGCAGGACGTATCCTTGAAAAAAAGGTGCAGATTGTATTAAATGAAGTCACGACATCTCTTCGTCCATTAAAAGAATGCTTTACTGTTGAAAACGGATATGCATCGGATATGTTTATCAACAGTGAGACAGCAATCGAAATGACGAATGGAAATACACTTGTCATGGTGGTAGATACAAACCGTCCTAACTATACAGATTGTCCAGAGATACTTAAAAAGACAAAAAATATTGTCGTTTTTGACCATCATAGACAAGGAAGCGAGGTCGTTGAGAACCCGATTTTGTCTTATATAGAACCGTATGCTTCCTCTACCTGTGAGATGATCGCTGAGGTACTGCAGTATTTTGCGGAAAATATCAAGCTGTCTTCCTGTGAAGCAGATGCAATTTATGCTGGTATTCTAATAGATACGAATAACTTTATGCAAAAAACTGGGGTACGTACGTTTGAAGCGGCTGCATATTTACGAAGATGCGGTGCAGAAGTCACAAGAGTGCGTAAAATGCTGCGTAATGATATGGAAGACTATAAAGCAAGGGCAGAGGTCATGCGGGATGCGGAAGTATACCGCGGTGCATTTGCGATATCGACTTGTCCGGCGGACAAAGTGGAAAGCCCGACGGTTGTATGTGCCCAGTCTGCAAATGAATTATTAAATATTATTGGAATTAAGGCTTCTTTTGTAATGACGGAATATCAGAACAAGATCTTTATCAGCTCCCGCTCTATTGATGAGATTAATGTTCAGCTGATTATGGAGCGTCTGGGCGGCGGCGGACATGCAAATATCGCCGGTGCGCAGCTGACAAACTGTAGTATTGGAGAAGCAAAACAACGGATTCGTAATATATTAGACGAAATGATCGAAAAAGGAGAAATAGAGAAATGAAAGTAATCTTATTAGAAGATGTAAAATCAGTCGGAAAAAAAGATGAAGTCGTAGAGGTCAGTGATTCTTTTGCACGTAATATGCTGATTAAGAAAAAACGCGGCGTAGAGGCTACCAGTCAGGCATTGAATGACTTGAAGCTGAGGAATAAAAGAGCAGAAAAGGTAGCAGCTGAGAATCTGGAGGCGGCAAAACAGCTGGCAGAGGATTTGAAAGAGAAGAAAGTAGAAGTAAAAATTAAGGCCGGTGAAGGAGGCCGGACATTTGGTTCCGTGTCAACAAAAGAAATTTCAGAGGCAGTCAGACAGCAGCTGGATTTGGAGCTTGACAAAAAGAAGATGCAGCTCACAGAGCCGATCAAAGCACTTGGTTTTTATGAAGTGCCTGTAAAATTACATCCCCAGGTAACAGCGACACTAAATGTACATGTCATTGAAGGCTAGAATCGTATGGAAGAAGCGCTTATAAAAAGAACAATGCCAAACAGTATCGAAGCGGAGCAATCGGTAATCGGTTCTATGATGATGGACCGTGCAGCGATTATTGCCGCTTCTGAGACTCTTATAGCCGAAGATTTTTATCATCATCAATATGCGGTTGTATTTGATTCTATCATAGAGCTGTTTAATCACGATGATCCTGTGGATTTTGTTACACTACAGAATAAGCTCAAGGAAAAAGATGTACCTCCGGAAATCAGCAGTCTTGAATACATAAATAATCTGGTAGCAGCAGTACCGACTTCCGCAAATATACGTTATTATGCGAATATTGTAAAAGAAAAGTCAATGCTGCGCAAGCTGATTAAAATTACAGAAAATATTCAAAATGATTGTTATGCGGGAAATGAAGATTTAGAGACAATTTTTGCTGATACAGAAAAAAGTATATTTCAGCTGCTGCAAAGCCAGAACAGCGGAGATTATGTGCCAATTAAGCAGATTGTCATTAACGCACTTGACCGTATTGAAATGGCGTCTAAAATACAAGGCAATGTCACCGGCATTGCGACAGGGTTTATTGATCTGGATTATAGGATGTCAGGCTTACAGCCGTCAGATTTGATCCTGGTAGCGGCTCGACCTTCTATGGGAAAGACTGCATTTGTATTAAATATTGCTCAGTATACAGCGTTTCACAGTAATCTGGCGACAGCTATATTCAGCTTGGAAATGTCAAAGGAGCAGCTGGTGAACCGTCTGTTTTCACTAGAGTCAAGGGTAGATGCGCAGGCGCTTAGAAACGGCAATCTGTCAGATACTGACTGGGAAAAGCTGATTGAAGGAGCTGGGACAATCGGACGGTCGAATCTGGTTATTGATGATACGCCGGGCATATCGATTGCAGAGCTGCGTTCAAAATGCCGTAAATATAAGCTGGAAATGGATATTAAGCTGATTATTATTGATTACTTACAGCTGATGTCTGGTTCTGGAAAAATAGATTCCAGACAGCAGGAAATATCTGAAATCTCCCGTTCGTTGAAGGCGCTTGCCAGAGAGCTGCATGTACCGGTAATCGCGTTATCACAGCTGAGCCGTGCCGTAGAACAGCGACCTGATCACCGACCGATGTTATCAGATCTGCGTGAATCAGGCGCGATCGAACAGGATGCCGATGTGGTGATGTTTATTTATCGTGATGATTATTATAATAAAGACACTGATAAAAGGAATATCGCGGAAATTATTATCGCAAAGCAGAGAAATGGCCCGATTGGTACAGTCAATCTTGTCTGGCTGCCTCAGTATACAAAATTTGCTAATATGCAGAAGGATTAAGACACAAGCTGAGACAGATAAAGTGATATTTACAAGATGATAGTTCTTGAACTGATGCCCTGTGGGGACATCTCTTATCAGAAGCTATCATATATTTAGAAAATATATTATACTCTGTCAGAGCAGTATCATGTAAAAAAGTTATCGCATAGTTTTTATTAATACGTGTTTTTATAGGATCAGTCGACAAAATAAGAACAGATACGCTTAAAAAAATAAGTGTATCTGTTTTTTTCTGTCATTTTTACCCGATGAAATAAAATTGTACATAGACATGCAGTCAGCTATACTTGTTAAAAGAGGTAAAAAGCTAGTAACAGGCCAGCTTAGCATTTTTGCAGTAACAGATTAGCTAAGGGATAGACTGTAATCCTGTTACGAAGGTTACATATTATTATAATTGCTTCGATCCCGCCAGCATTAGAAGAAGGAGGTTTTCTAAGTGGAAAAAGTACGTTATATGATTTCAGATGCAGCGAATGCTGTGCAGGTAGAATCACATGTATTGCGGTACTGGGAAGATGAGCTGGAATTAGATATTCCGCGCAACGAGCTGGGACACCGCTATTATACACAGGAAAACTTACAAGAATTTTTAAGAATAAAGGAACTGAAAGAACGGGGGTATCAGCTCAAGGCAATCAGGCTGATTCTGCAGGATGAAAAGGAAAGAAAGGAGGAGAGTATTATGGAGCCGGCAATACGAATCGAAAAAGTGGACGGCGTGGAAATCGGTGAGGAGGTAAAAGAGAAAGCGATGACTAAGAATGAAGTAATTCATGTAACGCAGAAAACAAATCAATTAACAGATGAAGAACAGCGCGCGAGACGCATGGAACAGTTTCAGGCTATGATGACAGAAATTGTACGTAAGGCAATCAGCGAAAATAATGGGGAGCTGGGGCAGGAAGTAGGCATTCAGGTGGGCGAGCATGTAATCAAAGAAATGAATTACCTGATGCGTACACAGGAGGAGCAGGAAGAAGAGCGCTTTCATAAGCTTGATGAGGCAATACGCAGTTTAGGAAAAGGCGGGAGGAGGGCTAAGAAAGAACGATTGAGCAGAAAAGAACGCAAGCTGCTAAAGATGCAGAATGAAATGGCACCTGACCTGACGATTTGATAAGGGACAAATGAACTTTTAAAATGAAAAACCGCCGGATAAACCGGCGGTTTTATAATGTTATTAACTCTTCGTGATTAACCTTCTTCAATAGCGCCTGTAGGACATGCACCTGCACAAGAACCACAGCTTACGCATGTATCTTCGTTAATTTCGTATTTTCCATCTCCTGCAGAAATAGCTCCTACTGGACATTCTCCTTCACATGTTCCACAGCTTACACAAGCATCTGTAATTTTGTATGCCATACTTTTAATCCTCCTTAAAATATTGATAGATACGAACATCGTCCGTTGGTCCTATTCTAATACAAAAATAGATTTTATACAAGTGGAAAAATGAATCAGATTTTGAATTGTCTGTATTATTTTTGATACAAAAAAGCAAATGCAATCCCTTTTCAGTGTCCAGTAGGTTAATATGAAATACTTTGTAATAAACCAATATTTGACATTAAAAGTAGTGTATAGTATATTTATTAGAAAGTCGGGCAGATTATATAAAAACGCCACGCATTTATTTTTTTAAAATAAACATAACAGAGAAAAGGAGAATTTAAAAATGGCACAGCAGGTTACAAAGACTACTATGATAGGTGAATTGCTTCAGATTAACGAAAACATAGCACCGCTTTTGTTAAATATCGGTATGCACTGTCTGGGATGCCCGTCTTCGCAGATGGAAACGATTGAAGAAGCAGCTATGGTGCATGGAATTCAGCCAGATGAGCTGGTAACTCAGATTAATGATTTTTTGGCTAATAATTAAGGATAAAGCAATGAAATGCATGATGCTAAGAGTATTGGCATAGATGTGAGGAAGCAGCTGCAAAAAGCCGGATATGGTAATTACCATATCCGGCTTTTAAAGTATACAGCAGACTGCAGCTAAATGGCAGCAAACTGCTGTATTGCCTGACTGTGAATCATGCAGTCAAAATGTTCCTGAAAGTAAGCTTCTATTGCTTTTGAAAAATTAAGCTGTGTGGAATATTCAGATAGAATATTGCATACTTTGTTAAATTCTTCTGGTGTATGGGAGCTCTTATGGACTACCAGATAGAATAAATGAGACTGGGAGTCACGGAATAAAGAATTGTCCCCATGATAATATCCATTTAATACAGTAGAAATCTTGGACATAGTATCCAGATTTTGAATCAGGAATAATTTTGTCAGGTCTACAGGTACTTCTATTGCAGGAGAGCTTGGGATTGTCTCTTTTGTTTCATGCTTGACAGCCTGATCTAAAGGGATGAAATCGTTCGGGCCTGCTTTTTTCTTTTTTGCATTTTCTGCATTGGTACCAGCCTCCTGCTGGATTTTTTGAAATAGATCCAGTATATCATTTGCGCTCGCTGCCTCGTAAGGTTCCCCCTGGTCAAGAGCATATCCAGAAAAAGCATCATCATAATCCATATCCGAAAATTTTGAAAAGCGTGTATCCAGTTCTTCTGGATATTCTACTTTAGTAATCAGAAGAATGATTGTATCCGCGGATACAGGAATGGCTTCGATCATCAAAGGAATATCGTCTGCTTCAAACCCGAATTCATAAGAAGCCTGCTGCATCATATCACGAAACAGATTTTTGGCTTTTTCTGTACCATATGCAAGTTCACTGATTTTTAAGTGGCGGTCTGCCAGATCTTCTTTTGTCAGTGTGCATCGAATCTGGGTATCACTTACTTTTTCGATTTTCATAGAATCACTCCCTTAATAAATGTCTTATGGTATATACTATTATTTTAAGATTGTAAATGTCAGCTTGAAGTAACCAAAGTATATAAAAAATAAATATGATAGTCAAGCGCATAAAGCACATATTTTTTTAAATTTTTATAAAATATTAAAAAAAATAAAAAAAAGTACTTGCAAAATACATGATGCCATGTTATAACAGTTGCAAGAGATGCTGACACCCTTAGTCAGAAAGGAGTTTAAGCATTATAAATTCACATTTGTTCGATAAATACCGCATTATTTCCAATTTAGGATATGGGAATAGCAGCGAAGTATTTTTAGCCGAACATATAAAGCTTAAGGCGTATCGAGCTATCAAATGCGTGGATAAGACAGCCCGTGATGACAAGCAGCCTCAGCTTTATCTGGAAGCAGATATTCTTAAAAATCTGAAACATCCCGGTATCCCCACTATATACGATGTAGAAGAAGATGATAAGTCATATTATATCATTGAGGAATATATCCAGGGACAATCTTTGGAAGCATTTGTGCTTCATCAAGATCGTATTTCCATAGATACAGTAATACATATGGCACTGCAGATTTGTGATGTGATAAAATATCTGCACGATCAGAAACCAGAACCGATTATACATCAGGATCTGAAGCCTGAACACATTATATTATGTGGAAAACGTATTGTTTTAATCGATTTTGGTATTTCATCTTATATTACCAGCGATGGAAATACTTTCCAAAATTATGGAACGCAGGGCTATGCTCCGCCTGAAAAATATCAAGGAATTTCTTGTGATGTCAGGGCAGACTTATATGGCATCGGTAAAGTCTTGGAGTATATGGCGGCAAAAATGCCAATAGATGAGTTCCAATCTCTAAAACCGCTGATTGGAAGAGCAACAGCTTATTCCAGAGAAGATCGCTATCCATCTGTGGAGGCGTTAGCAGCACAGTTAGAGGAATTGCTGCAGAGCGGTTATCAGAAAATTCAGCAAAAACAAAATCAGCATCTCTTAACAGAATTAGCAGTAGCAGGAACGCAGGAGAGAGTAGGAGTGACACATTTTGCCATATCTCTGACCTGTTTTTATAATCAATATCGAAGTCCCTGCATCTATCAGGAATATTACAAATCTGAATGCATGAGGCTGCTTGCAAAAGAAGACGGCAGCTGTGTGAAAAAGGATGGAATGATAGTCTATGAAAAGTTTCGGGGAATGCCGTATTATGGCGAAGGAATTGAAGGATGGAACAGGTCGGAAGGTGTATATGTGCAGGATTATGGAGTACAGCTATTAAGACTGTTGGAAGAAGACAAGAGAATGATTGTCATTATGGGAAGCAGGCCTTGGGAATGTGAACAGACAAAAAGTGTTCTAGAGAGAATCTGCTTACGTGAGAATCTGACTCTAATATGCAACTACGGAAATAATATGCAAGCAAAAAAGCTGGCTCGAATGTATCATCATCGCGTATACTGTTTTCCTTTGGATGTTGATCCGTTTCAAATGACAAGGGAGAAGCGGAGATTATTTCAAAAGATGCTGCTTCAGGAAAGGTGGTGAATGTATGGGTGGATTTTCATTCAGTAGGCTGAAAGAAAAAGTCAGCATAGGGATTATTGGAATTGGAATGGGCTGCGGGGTGACTCATCTGACGATTGCGCTGGCAAATTATCTGCAGTCAGGAATGGGAAAGAAGACCGCAGTGATCGAATTGTCAGGGCAGAATGCGTTAAAAGATATGATTCAAGAGGAGGGAAACGAGCGGCATGAGCTTTTAGGCATACATTATTTTACCGATGTCAGCATTGGGAAAATAGCTGAAGTAATCAACAGCCGGTATGAAGCATTTGTGCTGGATCTTGGTGGGGATTATGCCGCTGCCCGTGAAGAATTCCTTCGATGCGACCGTAAAATTGTGATTGGGAGCATCAGTCCATGGAGAATTACAGCTTATGAACGCTTCTTAAAAAATATTATTGCATCAGAAAACTACGAAAGATGGGAATTTCTGGTTTATTTACCTAACCTGGTGGACAAGAAAAGTATACAAAAAAGATATGGAGTAAATATGATAAGCGTACCATTGATTGAAAATCCATTTTATTTGAAAAAAGAAGATATGATATTTTTACAGAAAATAATATAGGGGGATCAATTAGATATTACGATTTCGAACAAAAGCAATGATGCTGTATGGAATAGCAGGAGCATGTATTGCGGGAATTCCGCTTGCTTTGGCATTGGTCTATCAGTGTTGCTTGAATGCAGGCTTAAATCAGCAGATCATAGATTACAAAGAGAAAGAGAAAAAGTATCTGTATCTGTCTGTGTGGACATTGAAGGAAGATATTGACGCAGGAGAAAAAGTAACCAGAGCTAGTCTGGAAAAAAGAGAAAGATGGGTTCCAAAAGCAGACAATGTTGACGAAATGTTGGACATTAAGCAGATTGCAGGATGTAGGGCAAAGATAGATTTGAAAAAGGGAGTGGTTATGCAGACTGATTTATTATATGAGAAGTAGGGCTGGAAAATAATGAACCGAGGTTTTATACGTATCAAAGTTAAGCGGCAAAGGGGATACTGCCGCAGAATACGTAGAATGGTGGTTTGTCATAAGAAACAGCTGTTAGAATAAAGATCAGAGTTATACTGCAAAAGAGAAACTGATGTAACAGTTCAGACAAGTACTTTGCATTAGCAGCAAAGTATGTACCCAATGGGCATGATATATGAACGTGCAAATTATGCCAAGAGGGAATCCGGCTCATTGTCAAAGTCGAACTTTCAATGAGTTGGATTCCGTTACAGTGAAGCCGAAGGCTGAACTGAACAAACTGATTTAATAGAGTGGCAAAGGGGATACTGCCACAAATAAATGAAGCATAGGATTATGAATGTCCTATATGCAGGGCAGTTCTATGTTTCAATTAAGAAATGTTCTGGATTTGTAATCTGGATGCTGCAGTATATTTATGCTGAACTAAGTTATCCAGTCCTTAAAAACATTTCTTGTAACTGTAGGCTTACATTAAGATAAAGATTTGGTAAATCGAATTTTGGAATCTGTCATATCACGAAACAGTCATCCATAGAATTGTATATTCGAACAAATTCGCTTGCCAGAGATTAGGGGAAGGAGAATGGATAAACAGCAGTTATTCATAGAATTAGAAGGTATACAGCAACGGGGAATCATGATTTTTTTGGAGGGCGTAAAAAGTACTCCGCAGACCGTTTCTGATCAGTTGTGTATTCAGGAAGAAAGCTCATATATGAGAGATTATGTGTATGACGAGGGGGTGTTAAAAGAACTGCATTTTGATAAGGTTCAGAATATTTAAAATAATAATGTATTATTAGTAAATACTGTTTGTTTCTTTAGTGAAACTAAATAATATGAAAAGGAAACCTCAATGCCTTTCATACTAAAGGACAGACACATCTGATGAAAAAAGAAAAATAAGATTGAGACAGGCAGAAACAAAGGTATGGGGATACCGGTTCTGCCTGTTTTCATCAAATTAACAGTTCAGATAGGGTGTTACATTATGGATACCCGGACGCCGGGTGAGGGGAGCTGTCCCGTCTTCCTGTGACTTTTCCAGAATGCTAAGAAT